>JAYVOI010000329.1:0-7617 GCA_043758005.1 Ilumatobacteraceae bacterium | reverse complement strand
CGTGCAGCGAACCGGCCTCGGCAACGATGTCTTCTGCCGCGGCCTCGAGCAAGTGCGCAGCGATTCGTTGGCCACGGTTCAACACCTCGGTGGAGGCCAGGAAGATTGCCGACCCGGCTGTCTGCAGCGACCGCGACCCCAACGTGCCCGAACCCCGCGGCACCCGGTCGGTGTCGGAGTTGACGAGCGTGATCTGATCCATCGGGATGCCGAGCACTTCGGACGCCAGCATGGCGAACGCCGTGTGGTGACCCTGCCCGTGCACGCTCGTGCCGGCGAAGACACTTGCCGTGCCATCGTCGTGGATCTCGGTGGCACCGAACTCGATGTGCAGCCCGACCGGGGCCGTCACCTCGACATACGCCGACACGCCGATGCCGAGTGCGATCGGATCATTGGCGGCTCGACGGCGGGCTTGCTCTTCGCGCAGCTCCGTGTACCCCGACGCGGCCAGCACGGCGTCGAGCGCCTTCTCGTACTCGCCAGAATCGTACGCGGCCCCGGTGTTGGTGGTCATCGGGAAGGCGTCGGGCTGGATGAAATTGCGCCGGCGCAGTTCGGCCGGATCCATCCCGATCTTGCGGGCAGCAACGTCGATGACCCGCTCGATCAACTGCGTCGCCTCCGGGCGGCCGGCGCCTCGGTACGCACCGACCGTCGTGGTGTTGGTCACGACTGACCGCGTGGCGAACTTGACCTTGTCGATGTCGTACACGCCGACGCACATCATCTGCGTCAGCATCGGCAGGATCGCGCCGATGGCTGGGTACGAACCGGCGTTGGCCGTGACGTCGCCCTCGAGACCGGTGAACTTGCCGTCCTTGGTGACACCGAGCCTGGCGGTCATCACGTAGTCGCGACCGTGCACCAGCGACACCATGTCCTCCGAGCGCGTCTCGGCCCACTTGACCGGCGCACCAAGGGCACGGCACGCGGCGGCCGCAACGAGGTACTCGGGATACACGGCGGCCTTCGGGCCGAACCCACCGCCGACCCACGGACAGACGACGCGCAGGTCACCCGGCTCCATTCCGAGCATTCCCGCGATCGCGCCGTGCGCGGCGTGCGGAGCCTGGTGCGAGATCCAGCACGTCAGCGTGCCGGGCCGATCACCGGGCTCGGCGAGGATGCCGTTGTTCTCCATCGGCGCCCCGGCCAACCGCTGGCTGATCATGGTGACTTCGGCAATCTCGTCGGCACCCTCGAAGGGGTCGACATCGCCCCCGTGGTCGGTGCCGAAGCACACGTTCGACCCGTGCTCGGGGAAGAGGATGGGCGCACCGGGCGCCAGCCCTTGTGCCGCCGTGACGATCGGGTCGAGCCGCTCGTAGTCGACGACCACCGAGTCGACGGCATCGACTGCCGCTGCCTTCGACGTGGCAACGATGGCGACGAGGATGTCACCCACGAACCGGACGACATCGTTGGCGAAGACCGGGCGGTTCACCGTCGGCGGCATCATCGGGAATCCTTGGAACGACGGGATGCCGAGGTCGTTGCCGCGAGCGTGGTACACAGCCTTCACTCCGGGCATCGACTCGGCCGCGGAGACGTCGACACCGACGACCTTGGCGTAGGCCTGGTTGGAGCGGACGAACGCAACGTGGAGCACACCCGTCGGGGCCATGTCGTCGAGATACTTCCCCGCACCCGTCAGGAGTGTGGGGTCCTCCAACCGCTGAACCGCGTTTCCCAGAATCGATCCTGCAGCTGCCATGGTGAGCCTTTCGACGACGTGAGGTTGAACCGCTGACGCAACGACTGCGTGCGCGTGACGCACGTTACGCCGAACCGGTGCTCAGCATTTCACCGAACGCCATCGGGCGGTCGCCGCGGAACGGCCTGTCAGCTGACGACGCGCCGTTCGAAGCCGGTCACACCGACCCCCACGTGAACAGCGACCCGAACGCGACGAGTGCCCGCCGGCGCCAGCAGTGCCACGAGCACCGTGCCCGCCGTGAGGTCCTTGACGATCCACGACCGTTCGTAGGTTCGCAGCACATCGACGATCGGGAGCCCGCGGCGCCAGCCGGTAGCCACCTCGGGGCCGCCCGTGGAGGGCACGGGTGTCGTCGATCTGATCACCGGCGACGACGGTACCCGAGGCTAACTTCGCCCAGGTGAGCCGAAAATGACCGACCAAAGCCCATCCGGGCGCGATCCACGCTTCGACGTGTTGTTCGAACCGATGCGAATCGGGCCGGTCGTTGCCAAGAACCGCTTCTTCCAGGTCCCCCAATGCAGCGGCATGGGCTACCGCGACGTGTCGTCGCACGCCGAGATGCGCGCCACCAAGGCCGAGGGCGGCTGGGCGATGGTGTGCACCGAGCAGGCCGAGATCCACCACAGCTCGGAGATCACACCGTTCATCGAGCAGCGGATCTGGGACGACATCGACATCCCGGCGTTGGCGCTGGCCGCCGACCGGGTGCACGCCCACGGCGCGCTGGCGGGCATCGAGCTCTGCTACAACGGCATGAACGGCCCGAACTTCTACAGCCGGGTTGCACCGATGGGCCCGATGCACCTGCCGATCGCCACGTTCACCAACGACCCGGTGCAGGCGCGGGCCATGACGCTGGCCGACATCGCCGATCTCCGGCGGTGGCACCGGCTCGCGGTGCGGCGAGCGCTCGCGGCCGGCTACGACCTGGTGTACGTGTACGCCGGGCATGCGTTCGGCGGCATCCACCACTTCCTGTCGCCTCGGTACAACCAGCGCACCGACATCTACGGCGGTCCGATCGAGAACCGGGCACGGCTGCTGCGCGAGATGCTCGAAGACACCCGCGAGGAGTGCGAGGGCAAGGCCGCAGTCGGGTGCCGGATCACGGTCGACGAGCTGCGTGGCCCCGGCGGGATCCAACGAGACGACATCGTGCAGATCGTCGGCATGCTCGCCGAACTGCCCGACTTGTGGGACTTCGTGCTCGGGTCGTGGGAGGACGACAGCGTCACATCGCGATTCGGCCCGGAGGCTGGTCAGGAGGACCACGTGCGTGGCCTGAAGCTGTTGACCACCAAACCGGTGGTCGGCGTCGGCCGGTTCACCTCACCCGAGACGATGCTGCGGATGGTCCGCGAGGGCATCCTCGACTTCATCGGTGCGGCGCGGCCCTCGATCGCCGACCCGTTCCTGCCGAACAAGATCGCCGAGGGGCGGATGCACGACATCCGCGAGTGCATCGGATGCAACATCTGCGTTGCCGGTGACTTCACGATGAGCCCCATCCGATGCACTCAGAACCCGTCGATGGGCGAGGAGTGGCGCCGCGGCTGGCACCCGGAGCGTTTCCGCGCCCGCCACGGCGACGACAAGGTGCTCGTCGTCGGCGCCGGACCCGCCGGGTTGGAGGCAACGCAGGCGCTGGGCAAGCGCGGGTACGACGTCGTGCTGACCGAGGCAACGCGGGCGCTTGGAGGGCGGGTCGCCCGCGAGAGCCGATTGCCGGGCCTCGCCGCCTGGATCCGCGTCGTCGACTACCGACTCGAACAGTTGAAGCAGCTCGACAACGTGGAGGTCTATCGCGAAAGCCCGATGACCGCCGACGAGGTGCTGACGTACGGCTTTCAGCACGTCGCCGTGGCGACCGGTGCCACGTGGCGCGCCGACGGGGTCGGGCGCTGGCACACCGTGCCGATCGAGTTGGACCCGTCGATGCCGGTGCTGACGCCCGACCAGCTGATGGATGGCGATCGACCGCCCGGCAACCGGGTCGTCATCTTCGACGACGACCATTACTACCTGGGCGGCGTGCTCGCCGAGCTCTTGGTCCGCGAGGGGTACTCGGTGGCACTGGTGACGCCTGCTGCGACGGTGTCGTCGTGGACGGCAACCACGCTGGAGCTCGATCGAATCCAGAGACGAATGCTAGAGCTCGATGTCGAGTTGCACCTGTCGACAACCGTCAGCGGAGCCACGACTTCTGCAGTGACCCTCGAGTGCGTGTACACGGCACGCCGGCGAGACCTCGCCGCGGATTCGCTCGTGATGGTCACGGCGCGTCTCCCCAACGACACACTCGCCCTGGAGCTGCGAGCCGCCGAGGATCGTTGGGCGCAGCACGGCCTGGTCTCGGTCACAGCAGTCGCCGATGCACTCGCGCCCAGCACCATCGCCGCCGCCGTCTGGGACGGCCGGCGCTTCGCCGAGGACCTCGGCCGCCCGCCCGATCGCGACGCGACCCCCTTCCGCCGCGAAGTCACCGCGATCGCCGCTGGCACCGATATGGGCCGTCGCGGCCCATATCGCGCCCAGCGTTGGGAGCCCACATCGGGGCCGATCGGAGGCTGAATTCTCGCCGTCCGATCGGCATCCCAATGGGAGGCCGGGACCACCTGTTTGCTTCGTTTCCCGTCCGAGGTTGAAGGGTCTGATGGTCCTGGTGAGCTGAACGGTACGCGTGATGCCGGCGACGCGAAAGGGGCCAACGGCCCTGTGATCCGGGCCTTGTGCAGGCGTACGCTGACCCGCGGAACGCAGCGACATGGACGACGAACTCGACCCCACGCACGCGGATCTCCGGCCGATTCCGAGTGCACCGCGGATCCCGGGATACCGCTACCCGACAGCCACCGGTGAACCCTGCCCGCGCACCATCCGGCTCGACGGCACGATCGAGAACGGCGGCGTGTGTCAGTCGTGTGGCACCTGCCTGCTGCACAGCGGATTGATCGACCCCGTCACCCCGTAGGCAATCAGCTCGTGAGGCCCCTTCGGTGGACCTCGGCGAGCAACTCAGCGTCCGACAACGCCCGCGCTGCTCGCTCCCCCGGCGTGAGTCGCACCACTGCGGTCGTCCGCATCGGAGGCGGTTCGTCTGCGTGTGCCGCTTCCTCGAGCTGGTCGATGAAGGCCTGCGCCTCGTCGCGGGTGAACTTCCCAGCCGCCTGTCGCTGGTTGAGCCCCAAAGGTCCGCGAGCATCGCGAAAACCATCGTGGCCCGCAGCTGCGAGCAGCTCGGTCAGCTCGCGAACCTGCTTGCCCGATGCCGGCGGACCCGATGCTTGGCCGAATGCCATCACCCGACCATTGCACACTTCTGATGAGGCGAGGCACGAAATGTCCGGTTGCACCGGATATTCGGTGCCTGGCTCGCCCGCTTCAGGGGTTGGCAGCGATGAACGCGTTGATGACTGCGGCCAGCTCGGGCCCTTTGTCTTCTTGGAGGAAGTGGCTGGCGCCCTCGATCGTCGTGTGCGGCTGACCCGTGGTCCCTGGAACCTTGGCGAGGAACGGCGCGGCCCCACCCTTGGTGATCGGATCCAGATCGCTGAAGCACAGCAGGAACGGCTTGTCGAACTGGGCAAGCACGTCCCACGCGGCCTTGTTGGCCGCGGACTCGGGATCATCGGTCGACGTCGGAACGAAGGACGGGAAGATCCGCGCCCCGGCCTTGTACGAATCGTCGGGGAACGGCGCGTCGTAGGCGGCGATGATCTCCGCCGACAGATCGGTCGCGCTCCCACCGTTGATGATGTTGCCGATTGGGAACACCGGCGATTCCTGCGAGAACTTCTGCCAGGCAGTGAACGCATCGCTGGGCTTGCCCTCGCCGGTGGGGAGACCGGTGTTGGCAATGACGACCCGGGAGTAGCGGTCGGGCTGGGCGGTGAGCAGCCGGAGGCCGATCAGCCCACCCCAGTCCTGACCGAAGTACGTCATGGCACAGAGGTCGAGCTGATCGAACACCAATGACGACGTCCACATGATGTGGCGCGCGTAGCTGTAGTCCGACTGCTCGGTCGGCTTGTCGCTGCGGCCGAACCCGATGAGATCGGGAGCGATGACGCGATGCCCGGATGCGACCAGTAGCGGGATCATGTGGCGGTACAGGTAGCTCCATGACGGCTCGCCGTGCAGGAGCAGCACCGGGTCGGCGTCGCTGGGGCCCTCGTCGAGGTAGTGCATGCGCATGGTGCCGCCATCACCGTCGGCGATGTCGGCGTAGTGCGGCGCGAAGGGATAGCCAGGAAGGCCGTCGAAGCGGTCATCGGGGGTGCGGACAACGTGCATGGGATCAGTCTCTCTCGATCGTGAGCGTCATTGCCGACTCATCTCGGCGCGTGGCTGGGCCTCGGCCGCGCCGCTGGCTTGTGATTGGGCAACCTCGATCACGACCTCGTGAAGGAGGCCGGCGAAACCGAAACGGTGCTGAGTAGCGCGGCGACACAGCGGAGCCGTGGTCGTACCCGGCGCTGGATCCGACCGACGAGATCATCCGCATGAACAGCGCCGTCTCGGCTCGGCCGCACTCGACGTCGTCGATGGCGATCTCGATCCATCCGGCGCTGGCATCACCACGGTCTCGAGTGACCCGCGCGATGAGGTCGAAGTTTCGTCCACCGATCGCGGCGGTGGCCTGTGCCGGAATCGGTGACATCGGCGGTCGATACACGTAGCGACGGCTGGGAGGGTGCGGCGACCGTTCGCGAAGCGCGCCCCGAAGAGTTCGATCAGGCGATCGTCGAGTGGCAGCACCTGATGTCGTTCGGCTTCGACCCACCACAGCCCGATCAACTCGTGCAGCTTGTCGGGGTGCGACTCGGCCAGGTCGTCGCATTCCGACGCAAGGTGAACTGCAGACCCGCAGCTGCCAATGCGTCGACGTTGGGTGGCTCGATGGTGCTGCCGTAGCAGCCGAACTGGGCGAAGCCGGTGTCGTCGAGCAACACCACGACGACGTTCGGCGCATCCTCGCCCGGGTGCGGCGGCTCCTCGAACCACGCTTCGGAATCCGCCAACACCCGACCGATGCGACCCTCGAATCGTCCTATCTGTGGCGCCGGCTCCGACATGTGGACACCTGACGAGGGTGTCAGCGTGATCACGTCGGTGTTCTCGCGGCAGCCACCGGGCGTCGCACACCCATTGCTGTGACCGGTGAGGATCAACACGCCGTCAGCACCGTCGGTCTGGCAACCGTGTACGTGCCCTGACCCGAGATGTCCACGCCGCCGCCAGAGTCGACTTCACCCCGCTCGATGAGCTGCATGCCCCGCCACAAAATTTTGCCATGCGCCCGACCGAGCGGGCGGAGGCGAGCCTTGAGTCAGCACGGTTGACGTTCGTAGAGTGAGTCGATGGCCACCCTCCTCGACGCGCTCAGCACCTCCGTCCAGCGGCTCCGCAACATCGTCGAACCACTCGATGACGCGACGATCACCCGACCCGCCTTCCCCGGCGAGTGGACCATCGCCCAGGTCATGTCGCACCTCGGGTCCGGTGCTGTCATCTTCGTGCGCCACCTCGGCGACCAACTGTCCGGCGTCGCAACCCCCGACGACTTCGCGCCGAGTGTGTGGGACCAGTGGAACGCGAAGGCACCCCGCGAACAGGTCGACGACGGCTTGCGAGCTGATGCCGACTTCCTCACGAGGCTCGAGGCGATGAGTGCCGACGAACGTCAACAGTTCTCGTTCCAGCTCGGCCCGATGGGCTTCGACTTCGATGGGTTCGTCGGCCTTCGGCTGAACGAGCACGCCCTCCACACCTGGGACATCGAGGTGACGCTCGACTCCACCGCCACGATCCCCAGCCCGACCGCGGCGCTGGTCGTCGACAACCTCGACCTGATCGCCCGCTTCACCGCGAAGCCGAATGGCGAGCCGGCGACC
>JAYVOI010000328.1:0-3255 GCA_043758005.1 Ilumatobacteraceae bacterium | reverse complement strand
CGGCGGCGCGACGCATCAGCAACTCCAGCGACGCGTCCGCTGCCTCGAAGTGGTACCCCTCGTGCTCCAACCGCTTGAGGTCGTCGATGACCTGGTTGACTGCAGGGCCGTCCATCGGGAGGCCGAGCTCGGTTGCCTTCATCTGGATGGTGGCTCGTCCGGCCATCTCGCTGACGACGAACCGGGTGCCGTTGCCGACCAATTCCGGGTCGACATGCTCGTATGAATCCTTGGCGCGAGCGATCGCGCTGACGTGCAGGCCGGCCTTGTGGGCAAACGCCGAGGCGCCCACGTACGGAGCCTGCGGGTTCAGCGGGCGGTTCAGCACCTCGGCAACATGATGGCTGACGGCCGTGAGTCGCTCGATACGACCCTCAGGCAGGCACGGCATGCCGAGTTTCAGCTGCAGGTTCGGGATCACGGTCGTGAGGTTGCAGTTGCCCGTTCGCTCACCCAAGCCGTTGAGGGTGCCCTGCACGTGGCGCGCACCGGCTTTGACGGCCGCCATCGAGTTGGCGACTGCACACCCCGTGTCGTCGTGACAGTGGATGCCGATGATCACGTCGCCGCCGACGTGTCGCTGCACGTCGGTGACGATGGCCTCGACCTCATGTGGAAGCGATCCACCATTCGTGTCGCACAACACCACGTGGCTGGCGCCTTTCACCACGGCAGCCTCCAGCGCACGGAGGGCGAACTCGGGATTGCGCTTGTACCCGTCGAAGAAGTGCTCCATGTCGACCAGTACCTGGCGACCGTGACCCGTCAGGAAGGCCACGGAATCGGCGATCATCGCCTCACCCTCGTCGAGAGTGGTCTGCAAGGCGTTGAGCACGTGGTAGTCCCAGCTCTTGGCGACGATGCAGACCGCCGACGTGTTGGCGTCGAGCAAGTTGCGCAACGTGGCGTCGTCGTCGACTTTGCCCTTCGGACGCCGAGTCGAACCGAAGGCGACCATCGTGGAGGTGTCGAGGCGCAGTTCGGTCGCGGCGCGGGCGAAGAACTCGATGTCTTTCGGATTGGCGCCCGGCCATCCGCCTTCGATGAAGTGCACACCGAGGTAGTCGAGCTGCTCGGCGATGCGCAGCTTGTCGTCGACCGTCGCCGACACGCCCTCGACCTGCATTCCATCGCGCAACGTGGTGTCGAAGACCTCGACCGGTTCGTGGCTCATGGCTCAACCCTTTCCGTAGAAATGAAAGAGCCGCCCGGGTGGGCGGCTCGGTGCGCACATCGGCAGATGCCGAGGTGCGCTAGCGAATGATGATGATCGTGGCGGAGAAGCAGGAGATCACGTTGGCCATTCAACCTGGTTTTCCGGCGCGCGTCAACGTGAACTCTGTGCAAAACCTGTGTGCAAAAGGTGGACATGTGAAAAACTTCTGGGGATTGTCAAGAAAGTCTGCGGATAACCCTGTGACTTCAAAAATACCGCTTGACCTGGGATCTTGGGTTGGAGCAAGCTACCCGAGTACCGGAAAGCGCACGCCAACCGGAACTCGAGGAACGGTGCCGAACACCGTGGCAGCCCGCAAGGGAGGTTACAAGGATCGGAGGGCCAACCGGGTTCACGAGGTGGAAGCGGATTCGGGAGGGGAATGATCCATCCTGCCAGGAGGCCTTCGGGCCGAGTGGTGGGGCCGGGGAGAAACGGACTGGGCAACCAGGTCGCTGTGAACCGGTTCAGCGAGGGAAGCGAACCGGGTAACCGGGTAGCGGAACGAGCAGCTGGGTTGGTTGGAGCCGGGTGACCGGGGAAGACCGAATCAGTGGTCGGGGAACGAGCCGTGCAAGCGGGGAGTGAGCCGACAAAGGGAATCGCCCGCCAGCGTGAGCTGACGGGCGATGACATTGAGTCGAGCCAAGGCTAACGCCGGAAGATCGGCCAGTGGTGGATCATGAACCAAAAGGAGTCGCCCCGGGCGGCGCGCTGGCTTCGGCTGGCCGCGCAGCCCGGGGTGCTTCGCTTTTCGGCGAGGTGTGCCGAGTACCGTGCGACGTCATGAGCGAACCGATTCGTGATCTGCCGGCCGGCTATCAAGAACAGCTCGACCAGGGGTATGCGTTCGGCTCGGTGATGACGTTCGCGCAACGTCCACTCCTCACCTCACCCGAGCAGCTCGATTCCTGGCAGCCAGACGTCGCCGTCGTCGGTGCTCCGTTCGATCTCGGCACCACCAACCGACCCGGCGCGCGTTTCGGGCCCCGAGGTCTGCGCAGCAACGCATACGAGTCGGGCACCTACCACCTCGGCTACGGGCTGGAGATCTTCGAGCACGTCGAGGTCGTCGACTACGGCGATGCGCACTGCCCGCACGGCATGGTCGAGCAAGGCCTCGCCAACATCAAGGCGCGTGTGCACGAGATCGCCAGTCGCCACATCATTCCCTTCACGATGGGCGGCGATCACACCGTCACCTGGCCCGCGGCCACCGCAGTCGCCGATGTCTATGGCTACGGCAACGTCGGCATGGTCCACTTCGACGCCCACGCCGATACGGCCGACACCATCGACGGCAACCTGGCCAGCCACGGAACACCGATGCGCCGGCTGATCGACAGCGGCGCGATTCCGGGTCGCAACTTCATCCAGATCGGCCTCCGCAGCTACTGGCCGCCGCAGGACGTGTGGGAGTGGATGGCCGGCCAGGGGATGCGATGGCACCTGATGGACGAAGTGTGGGAGCGCGGGTTCCAGGCGGTGATGGCCGACGCTGTGGCCGAGGCGCTCGACGGTCCCGAACACCTCTACATCTCCATCGACATCGACTCACTCGACCCTGCCTATGCGCCCGCCACCGGCACACCGGAACCGGGTGGCCTCGTCGCCGCCGACCTCATGCGCATGGTCCGCAAGCTGGCCTACGAGCACCATGTGGTCGGCATGGACATCGTCGAGGTTGCGCCCGCCTACGACCACGCCGACTGCACGGTCAACGTCGCCAACCGGCTGTTCATGGAGTGCCTGGCAGGCCTCGCCGCGAAGCGACGCGATGCCGCCGGCGGCGTGCCAGGCCTACCTGCTCGTTGACGCTGCGGCAGGCCGCCGTCATGCGTGTTTTGATCGTGCTCTACCATCGATCGGATGACTGAACCGACTGGCGAGCGCCCGGCGATGGCCGACTATGGCGTGAACTCACCCGAATGGAACCCCTTGCCCTGGTCGTGGGCCGCGGAGCGGTTGATTCCCAACAAGAACTACTGGGTGGTGACCGTGTCTGCCAATGGCACACCCGCGGCACTGCCGGTGTGGGG
>JAYVOI010000327.1:0-7646 GCA_043758005.1 Ilumatobacteraceae bacterium | reverse complement strand
GCTGGTGACGCGCATCTGCGCCGCGTTGCGCAGCCGCTGGTGGGCGAGATCCACACGTCGGGGCAGATCGGCGTCCCAGCCCAGTCGTTCGAAGATGTCGGGATGCTCGTTGGAGATCATCAGCACCCTCGTGCCGCCGGCGAGGATTGCGCCGAGCTCGGGTGCATGCAACAGCCCTTCCACCGTGCAGTCGATCACCAACCCCGCCGACGACAGCGCGGCGATGACGCCGGGGTTCCCGGCGATCGCCTGCGACGCTCCCGTCGATCGGATCGGAACGGGGTGCGTCGACGCCGGCGTGGGCACGACGACATCGAAGACTCGGCCGCCCATTGACTGCGCTGCGAGCCTGGCCGTGTCGACCAGCACAGGACGGCTCTGCGATTCGCTCAGCAGCGCGACGACCTCCCCGTTGGCCAGTCCGCACCGCTCCAGCTGAGCCGCGAACGCCTCGATGTAGCGCCACTCGGTCATTGATCTGCCGCTGTCGCCGACGAACGCTGGACCTGATCATCGAGCAGTTGATTGACCGCATCGGGCGCCTCGACGTTCAGCAGGTGACCAGCTTGCGGGACCACGACGAGCCGAGCGTGCGGGATCAGATCGGCAAGGGCGAAGGCGTAGGCCACCGGTGTCTCCTCGTCCAGCTCGCCGACCACGCACAACGTCGGCGCGGTGATCGACGGCAACAGGGATCGGCTGTCGTGGGTGACGAGACAGTCGATGGCCCGCCGCATCCCGCCGCTCGTCACCCGCTCCATCGCCGCCCGCTGACCGGCCAGCGCTTCCGGTGAGATGTGCGGCCCGGCAATCGTGCCCAGCACTCGGTCCGCGAAGTCAGCGGGTTCGAGCCCTTCGTCGAGCGGAGCGAGGCGGGCCGCGCGCCACTCGTGCGGCTTGGTGCCGTCGAGCCCGAACGCCGGGCTCGTCGACAGCAGCGTCAGGCTGCTCACTCTCGATGGGTATCGCGCCGCCACGTATTGGGCGATCATCCCGCCGAACGAGATCCCGGCAAGGTGCACGGCATCGGCGACGAGCACATCGATGAAGGCCACGACTGCGTCGGCCAGCGCAGTGAACGTCATGTCGACGTCGAGGGCAGCGGATGCTCCGTACCCCGGCAAGTCCCACGCCACGACTCGTCGTCCGTTTGCCAACGCCCGCAGCTGCGGCTCCCACGACAGCCGACTCCCACCGAGTCCGTGGAGCAGCACCAGCGGCACGCCGTGGCCCGCTTCGCGCCAGGCGAACCGTTCGCCGTCGACGTCTGAGGCAACCATCACGTGCGTAGTCTTTCCTGCTCATCGTTCTTTGTCAACGGTGTTGACATCGTCTCGACCGCCATTCACAATCGTGGCCATGACCGTCGATCGAAGCGAGCTGGTTCACTGGGTGCGCGCTCTCGGCCCGGTGATTGCCGAACGCGCCGTGCGCTATGACCGCGAGGCCAGCTTCCCATTCGAGAACTTCGCCGACTTTCGTCGCGTCGGGTTGCTGGCCCTGTGCGTGCCCGCGCAGCACGGCGGCCTCGGCGCCAGCTATGCCGACTACGTGCGGGTCAGCGAGGAGATCGGGCGCTACTGCGGGGCCACGGCACTCACGTTCAACATGCACAACGCCACCATGCTGTGGTGCGGCGAAGTTGCCGATTCGCTGACGATGTCGGACGCCGAGCGCGCCCGGCACGAGCAGATCCGCACAGCGATGTTCCGCGGCGTCGTCGACCACGGTCACATCCACAGCCAACCGTTCAGCGAAGGCCTCGCACCGGGTGCCACCTCGGGCGTGGCGACTCGGGCCCGGGCAGTCGACGGTGGCTGGCGGGTCACGGGGCGCAAGATCTTCGCCTCGTTGGCCGGGGCGGCCAACTTCTACAACGTGATCTGTCAGGTCGCCGGCGACGACACGATCCGCTTTCTCGGTGTCCCGGCCGGAGCCGATGGTGTCTCGATCGTGGACGACTGGGATCCGCTCGGAATGCGCGGCACGGTGTCGCGCACCCTGTTGATGGACGACGTGTTCGTGCCGGAGACCAACGAGTGGCTCCCCGCCGGGATCTACAACCAGGCCGCCGAGCGCTACCCGTGGTTGTTCCTGTCGCTGTGCCCGAGCTACCTCGGTCTGACCGGCGGAGTGCTCGACGCGACGCGTTCGTACCTGCGCGGCGAGCTTCCCGGCCAAGCGGCAGGGGCGCGGCGCGACCACCCGATGAAGCAGGTCGGCTGGGCGCAGATGCAACTCCGCCACCAGCAATCGCGGGCGTTGTTGTACCGCGCCGTCGACGAGGCCACGCTGGACCCCGACCAGGATGCGCTCGTGCTCGGTTGGTCTGCCGCGTACACCGTGATGGAGAACGCCGCCGAGGTGGCGTCGATGGCGATCCGCGTGTGCGGTGGCCAGGCAATGCTGAAGCACCTACCGCTCGAGCGCATGTATCGCGACGCCCGGCTCGGCTCGCTGATGCTGCCGTGGAGCGCCGAGGTGTGCCTGGAGCGGCTGGCGACGGCTCGCCTCTACGACTGATGGCTCGCCTGACCCCCGACCGCATCGTGTCTGCGGCGATCGACGTGATCGGCGAGGTCGGCTTCGAGCAGTTCTCCGTGCGCAAGCTCGGTGATGCCCTCGAGGCGGACCCGACCGCCATCTACCGGCACTTCCGCAGCAAGGACGCGCTCCTACGAGCCATGGGCGACCGCGGCCTGGCAGGGGTGACAGACAACCTGCCGACGTCGTCGTGGCGCGGTTGCATTCGAGAGTTGTGTGTTCGCATCCGCGCCGCCAACCTCGCCCAACCGGCACTCGCCGCGCTGGTACGCGGTGCGCCCCCGAGGCATCGCAACGAGCTGCTGATCACCGAGACGATGCTCGGCCAGCTGTGCGCTGCTGGCTTCGACACCCTCACGGCGGCGGAGGCGTACCACGCGGTGATCGAGCTGACGATCGGCTCGGCCACCATCGACTCGACATTGGCATCGATGGCCGCATCGGAACGCGACCAGACATACGCCGAATGGAGGTCGGACTACGCAGCACTCGATGCCGAAGCCTTTCCCCATTCGGTCGCGATGGCGGCGTCGCTGTATCCCGGCACGGCCGACGACCGCTTCGTGTTCGCGCTCGACCGTCTGCTCGACGGCCTCGCCGCGCAGCTCGTACCGCGCCCGTCGTGAGTTGTGGCAGCGTGTTCGCATGAGCGACTACCTTGACGTCAATCGCGCCAACTGGGACGATCGGGCTGCAGCGCATGCTGCCTCACCCGACTACTTCTTCGATCGCTTCGTTGCCGATTCCCAGTTCTTGAGCGAGGTGGTGCGGTTCGATCTCCCGCTGCTCGGCGATGTTCGTGGCGTGCGCGGCGTGCACCTCCAGTGCCACATCGGGACCGACACCATCTCCCTGGTCCGTCTCGGCGCCACAATGACCGGGCTCGACTTCTCGAGCGCCTCGGTGGCCGAGGCGCGGCGCCTCGCTGCCCTGGCAGGGACGCAGGTCGACTACGTCGAGTCGAACGTCTACGACGCCCTCGACGTGCTCGAGGCGGGCACCTACGACCTGGTCTTCACCGGCATCGGCGCGCTGTGCTGGCTGCCCGACATCCGCCGCTGGGCAGAGGTGGTCGCCGCGTTGCTCCGCCCCGGCGGACGACTGTTCATCCGTGAGGGCCATCCGATGTTGTGGGCTCTCGACGAGGCGTGCGACGACAAGTTGGTGGTCGGATACCCGTACTTCGAACGACCCGAGCCCATGGTCGACGACGACGCGGGGACCTACGTGGCAACGCAGGCGGAGTTCACCCACAACGTGACACACAGCTGGAACCATGGGCTCGGCGAGACGATCACCGCGCTCGTCGACGCCGGAATGCAGTTGACCGGTCTCGTCGAGCACGACAGCGTGCCGTGGGAGGCGTTGCCGGGTCAGATGGAAAAAGGTGAGTTGGGAGAATGGCGAGTGGCCGACCGACCGTGGCGTCTCGCCTGTTCGTACACGTTGCAGGCCACAAAGCGGTAGCGAAGGGTTCGTCAGAAGAAGGGCAGGTACTGCTCGAGCTCCCACGACGAAACCGTCTCGACGTCCCAAGCGCCATCGGCCGCCTGCCACTTGGCCAGCTCATCTCGACGAATGGTCAAGAAGGCCTTCACGAGGTCGGGGCCCATCGCTTCGCAGAGCACTGTGTCGGCCTCGAGTGCGGCAAGTGCCTCGGAGAGGTCGTGCGGCGTGTGCCGGTCGGTGTTCGGCTCGGAGTCGCCGTCGCCGATCTGCGGGTCGCCGCAATCACGACCGTCGACCACGCCGAGCAGCGCGGCGTTGAGCATCACCGCGGCGGCGAGGTACGGGTTGGCACTGCCGCACGGCATGCGGTTCTCGATCCGCGTTGCCGGCCCGCGCTCGCACGGCACGCGGTAGGTGCTGATGCGGTTGTCGAGGCCCCAGTTGGCCCAGTACCCGGCGATGATCCCGGGGATCAACCGCTTGTAGCTGTTGACCAGCGGCGCCGACATGGCCGCCATGCCTTCGTGGTGGGCGATCACGCCGCCGAGGCATTGCCGGGCGAGGGTCGACAACCCATGCTCGGCACTCGGGTCGTCGAAGGCGTTGGCGCCGCCATGCACTGGTGTGAGGGACATGTTGATGTGCAGGCCACTGCCGACCAGATGCGCCATCGGCCGGCCCATGTAGGTGACCCAGTAGCCCTTGCGTGCGGCCAGCTCTCGAGTCATCTCCTTGCAGATGAAGGCCCGATCGGCTGCATCGAGCGCCGGCCCGTAGCGCATGTTGAGCTCCATCTGCCCGGGATGGAACTCCCCCATGATCCCTTCGATGTCGAGCTCGCACTGTTCTGCGGCGTCGTACATGTCGAACATCAACCCGGTGTTGTCGCCTCCGAGCCCGACGCCGTACACGCGGTGCGACGGAATGTGCAACGGACCAAAGCCTCCGGGTGCTTCGGGGTCGGGCTGCATCACATAGAACTCCATCTCGAATCCGAGATGTGGCTCGTAGCCGAGCGATGCCCAGGCCTCGACCGCACGCTTCAAGGCTCCTCGCGGGCACAGTGCCAGCGGTTGACCGTTGTACTCGAGATCGGCGATGGCGACGTCGGTGTCGACTTCCCATCCCGGCCGGATCGATTCGGCCAGCGGCAACGTCGACAGATCGGCGAACCCGACGTCGGGGCCGTAGCCCTCGACCGGCAAGATGTCGCGGTTGATCCCCATCGTCAGCGTCGTGACGGCGTGATGGCCATGCTCGTGCAACCTGGCGCGCGGCACGTACCGGCCGTGCGACAGCCCGTTGAGGTCAGCCCACATCACCCGAACACGACGATTCCCCATGGTTGGCGACGCTAGCGATTCAGGTGTGGTGCACGGTGTGCTGGCCGACGTTCTCGATCGCTTCCTTCTTGCTGGCGACGGCCCAGATCACGGCGATGGCCAACAGGATCAGCGCCAGATGGCGACCCCACAGCTCGGATGCGACCGGCGCCGTTTCCTTCCAGAACTGCGAGTAGATCGCCAACAGCACGGTGGCCAGGCCAATGACGGCAGCAATGAGGTCGAGCGGCTTCTTCGTCGCGAAGCTCTTCAGCGCCCCGACGCACAGCATCACGTAGACCACGCTGATCAAGAAGCCACCGATTCGCGAGGCGATGAGAAAGGCGTTGAACACATCGGTGTTGAAGAACGCTGCGGGACCGGCCGGATCGATGAGGTCGGTGCCGTACTTGATCAGGGCGATGAGCGTCGTGATCACCGTGATGATCAGGATCACGAAGCTCGCCATCGCCGGCAACGACCTGGCATTGAGCTTCGCCAACGGCTTGGGCAGCAGGCCGTCGCGCGACAGCGTGAACAGGCCGCGAGCCGCAGCGAGCTGGAACCCGATTCCGACGGCAAGGATGTCGAGCAGGATGGCCAGATCGATCCAGACGGCGAAGAACCGATTGAGGTAGATGTCGGCCAGAGCCGAGAAATCGCCACCCGCCGCCGGGTCGCCGATCGCCAGGGTGTACTGGGTGATCAGGTAGAAGGCACCGACGATCAAGATCGTGGCGACGACCGCTTTGGGGATCGATTTCTGGGGGTCCTTCGACTCCTCGCCGAGCGCAGCGGCGAGCTCGAACCCGATGAACATCAAGATGGCGAAGAGCAGTCCTTTGAACACCGACCCGCCTTCGGCGACATTGCCGGGGTTGAACGACTTCAGGCTGTTGCCTCCCGGGCCACCGTCGGAGATGACCTTGACCGCCAGCACCAGGAACGGGACGATCGACAGCACGATCAGCACCAGCTGGGCTTTCACCGAGATCTGCACGCCCATGACGTTGGCGCCGAACATCAGCGCAGCAATGATCAGGGCCCACACCCACCAGGCCAGATCGAGGCCCATGTGATTGTCGAAGAACGACCTGGCCCACAACCCGCCGATGATCGCGATGCCCGGCCCGGCGAGGGCGATCGCGGCGATGTGGTAGATGCCCGCGCAGAACGCAGCAGCGCGCTTGCCGAGTGAGTGGGCGATGAACTCGTACACGGTTCCGGTCCCGCTGAATCGCTTGGCGAACTCGCTGAGCGTCCAGCCGATCCCCAACACGCCGACCGTCGTCAGCAAGATGACGAACGGTCCGGCTCCGGGCGCGAGCGAGAAGGCGATCAGCCCACCCAGAACGCCACCGGAGAAGACCGGGCCGACTGCGAGCGACTGGGCGACACAGTCGACCGTGCTCAGCTGTCCGCCCGCGAGTTTCGGAGCCTCTACGAACATGCGAAATCCCCTCTCGAAGACCGGCACCCCCACGGGCCGATCCTTCGGGGCCGAACGATAACACGCTGGGCTACAGGGTCAGGGCTATTGGGACAAGGCGTTCACCGTCTCGCGCAGCGGGTCGCCGAAGTCGCGCAACAGGGCGATGCCGGCCATCCGCAACACCGCGTTGTCGAGCACGCTGTTGGCCGGTCGCGGCGCCGGTCGTGCCGGCGTGAGCTCCGCTGTCGTGATCGGACGCACCATGTCCGGTTCCTTGCCCATCGCCGCGACCACCTCGCGCGCGAAGCCGAACCAGCTGGTCGGAGTCTGATTGGTCACATGATGGATGCCGCTACGCCGTTCGGCAGCGATGCGGCGGATCATCGGCGCCAGGTCGGCGGTGAACGTCGGGTGGCCGACCTGATCGGAGACGAACGCCAACTCGTCGTGCTCGGTGGCCAGGCGCATGATCGTCTTCACCATGTTGGAGCCATGCTGACCGCAGACCCACGAGGTGCGCACCACCGCAGCATCGGCGCCCATGGCCAGTGCCTCGCGCTCCCCGAACAACTTGCTGGCCCCGTACACGCTCTGCGGTGCCGGATCGTCCCACTCGTGATAGGGGCGATCGAGCAAACCGTCGAACACGTAGTCGGTCCCGATCTGCACGAGGCGCGCCCCCGCACGGTCGCAGCTCTCGGCGAGCCACCGCACGGCCAGGCCGTTCTGTGCGATCGCACGGTCCGGGTCGCCCTCACACGCGTCGACGGCAGTCCATGCCGCGCAGTTGACGACGACATCGGGACGCAGCATCGACACGGCTCCGTGCACCGCGTCGCGGTCGCTGATGTCGAGGTCGCGATGCGTCGAAGCGATCACGTCGTCACCCGCGGTCTCGC
>JAYVOI010000326.1:0-3264 GCA_043758005.1 Ilumatobacteraceae bacterium | reverse complement strand
CGAGACGCCCGACGACCAGCGTGGCGATCAATACGACGAACGAGCCCGGCAGCAGTCGGCGCGCCCGGCGGGCCCAGAACGTCGGCAGTGCCTTGGATCCCGATGCGGACAGATCCCGCAACAGCAACGACGTGATCAGGTAGCCCGAGATCACGAAGAACACGTCGACGCCGATGTACCCCCCGTGCGACGGCCCGAGGTGGGCGTGGTACGCCAGTACGGCAAGGACGGCGATTGCCCGCAGGCCCTCGATGTCACCGCGAAAGTCCGTCGTGGACGTGTGCATCGTCGTCAACCGGTCAGCATGACTTTCTTGTTGGCGAGGTCGCTGCCGAGCATCACGACCACGGTCGCCTCGCCGAGCGCTGCCGGCCCGCCGGTGATCGAGACGGGAACCGGCATGCGCGTCGCGCTGACGCCTCCCATGACACGAGCGATCGACGCGGCGACGTCGGCACCCGCGGGCAGGAAGTAGACCTTGCTGACCGCGAGCCGCTCCTCGACACCGGCAGCATTCGTTGCGTCAGCCATGTGGAACCCGCGGGCGGCGAGCTCCTGACCGAGTTGTGCCGCAGCCCCGTTCACATTCGACGCGTTGGCGACGATGGCGACGGCGCCTTCGGTGATCAGCGGGATCGTCGTGGTCGTGGTCGTCGGGGGCAGCGTGGTTGTCGTCGTGGTCGTGGTGCTGGTGGTGGTCGGGGGCAGTGTGGTCGTGGTGGTCGTCGAGGTCGACGTGGTGGTCGTGGTGGTCGTGGTGGTCGGCACGGTCGGCGGGCCGAACGTGCATGCGCCCAGGATCGACACCATCGGCACCAACGATGTCGTCAGCATGGTGCGCACCCACCAACGCGACCTCGATGTCGTCTTCGAGGTCGCTCTCGACGCGAGCATCATGCGGCGGTGCGCCTCGGGATCATCCGCTCATCCTGGTCAGTTGCCGGACCAGAGACAAGTCGGCTGAGGACCGACGCGAATGTGGCCCCGGCTCGAACCGGGGCCACGCTCGCCGTCCACTGTTCCAGGACTCAGTGCCAGGACTCAGTGCTGGTGCAACTCCCGCGAACTGAAGAACAAGAAGAAGTTGCTGTTGATCGTGGGCAGGGCCTTGCCGGCAGCCTGGGCGGCTGTGATGTCGCCGACCGAGCGAATGCCCTTGGTCGCATTGACGTCGGGCCACGCCGACTGATCGGTGACCAGCACGACCTTGAGGTGCCACCACACCGGCTTGAAGTTCTTGCCGCCGATGATGTGGCTGTGGTTGACCAACGGCAGGTCGAGGTTCTTCAACCCGGCGAACAGGTCGGGTCGGACCTCGCTGAGCAGTTGGGCGTAGTCGATCTGCGTCGGGTGCATGGTGCACGTGCCGAACGCGCCCTTCTGCTGGCTCAGCGCGCCGCCGGGCTCGGGGCACTGCACCGGCACACCGGGTGTCGCGTCGAACGCGTCGGGCACGAACCCGAAGATGCTCTGCAGCGTCGGGGCCAGGCCGCCGGCTGCTTCGCCGTCGTGGTCGGCGTCGAAGAAGGGCACGATCACGAACAGGTCTTCGGTCTCACCGGCGGGCTTGCCGGCCGGGTCGATGCCCACCGTGGTGCCGAACCCGACCTCGCAGATCGGCTTCTGGAACTCGGGGGGATCCTGTGCCGCAGGAATGCCGTTGCCGTCCCGGTCGTCGAATGGCTCGTGCACGCACTGGTAGTTCTGGCCGTAGGTGAACACCGTGACCTTTCCGTCGGCATATCCATCGGTCTGGTCGACCCGGATGGGACGCGACGGGTCTGCCGTGGCGCTGGTGGTCGCCGAGGCGGTCACGCCGTAGAGAGCGAAGCTGGCCGCCAATCCGGTCAAGGCGACACCACCGGTGACCATGACCGATCGCCTGCGCCGACGTCGGCTGGGCGTTGTGGCCGCGGGTGCGGGTGATGCAGTTGTTTTGTCGTTCATCAGTTCTCCTCCAAGTGATGTGCGCGTGTCCTGGCGAGCGGCCGGGAACAGCGATCGTTCGCAGCCGGACGGAGGGACGGATTGGCTTTCCGCATCAGACTTTGGTCCTACGCCATCGACGATTTTCCCAACTGATTCTCAACGTGCTGCCGGGTGTTGCTTGCGGATCCGGTGTTGGATGTTGGCCATGAATGCACCAATTTCTGATCCCTCGCGCGGCGCGACAGCCGACCGCCGATCGTTCTTCCGCCTCGGCGGAATCGCCGCGCTCGGTCTCACTGCAGCGGCCTGCTCGAGCACGTCCTCTTCTTCTTCAGCCTCGTCGCCCGCCCCGTCTCCGGCCTCCTCTGCTCCAACGGACTCGGCTGCGGCGCCGGCAGCGGCGACCAGTGCGGCGCCCGCTGCGACGGATGCCATCGCTGCCGAGACCACGGTTGCCGACACTGCGGCTGTCTCGAACCGGCCGACCCCGGCACAGTCAGCGTTGACCGCCGCCGACTTCGACGGACTGGGGACGTGTTCGCTGATGCCCGAGAAGACGGCCGGCCCGTTTCCGCTCGATCAGCAATTCGACCGCCGCGACGTCACCGAAGGCCTGCCCGGCCATCCGATGCGGCTCGGCCTGCGCGTGGTCGACAAGACGTGCGCCGCCGTGGCGGGCGCGGCCGTGGAGATCTGGCATGCCGACGCGACCGGCGACTACTCCGCCTTCATCGACAACGGCGGCGGCAAGGATGCGGGCGCCGGCACCACCTTCCTGCGCGGCACCCAGACCGCCGACGACAACGGCATCGTCGAGTTCCTCACCGTCTACCCCGGCTGGTATTCGGGTCGCGCCGTGCACATCCACCTCCGGGTCCATCTCAACGACGCAACGGTGTTGACCTCGCAGATGTTCTTCGACGCCGACTACACCGCGGGTGTGTATGCGGCGGCGCCCTATGCCGAGTTTGGTTTGCCCGACACCCCGAACTCGGCCGACCGCATCGCCGGCGATCCCCAAGCCGAGGGCACGTTGTTGCACACGACCGCCGGCGAGACGTCAGTCGGCACCGGCACCCTCGGCCTGTTGAACCTCGGCATCGACACCACCGCGTAGACCCGCGCCGACGCGCGTGGTGGTCACATGCTGACCGTCTCAGCGACGGTGGTGCCGCGACTGCCTTCGATCTGTTCGGTCGTTCGAGGGTGGATCCGCTATCGAGCCGGAACCCGAATCGGCGTAGTGGGGATCGGCAGTTCGGTACAACACCAGGCCATTGAGGAAGTGCGTACTTTCGGCGCGCACTGTGCGCTTTGAAAGTACGCACTTCCATC
>JAYVOI010000325.1:0-3280 GCA_043758005.1 Ilumatobacteraceae bacterium | reverse complement strand
TCGAGGAACGAGGCCTCGTCGCTGATCGAGTCGACGGTGTAGCTCTCGAAGTGGCCGGCGACATCGGGGCTCGGCTGGCGCCAGATCTTCAACGTGAGGTTGGTGAGGTGGTTGGCCATTACTTGTAGCTCCGGGTGGCGAGGTGCACGGCTTCGAACTCCAGCTCTTCGACGTTGCGGATCGACTTCAACGGGTCACCGGTCCACTCCCACGCGGCGACGTGGGCGAAGTGCTCGTCATCGCGCTTGGCCTCGCCCTCTGCGTCTTGGTACTCCGAGCGGAAGTGACCACCGCAACTCTCCTTGCGCTCCAGCGCATCGCGGCACATCAACATGCCGAGTTGGAAGAAGTCGTCGACGCGGCCTGCCTTCTCCAGCGTCTGGTTCATCGACTCGCCGTCGCCGGTGACGCGGAGGTCCTTCTGGAACTCGCTGTACAGCGCGGGCAGCTCCGACAACCCCTTCTCCAGGCCCTGCTCGGTGCGCTCCATGCCGCAGTAGTCCCAGATGATCTTGCCGAGCTCGCGGTGGAACCAGTCGGGTGACCGCGTGCCCTTGATGTCGAGGTAGCCCTGGAAGCGTTGCGCGGCCGCGGCCTCGGCAGCTTTGAACTCCGGATGGTCGACGCCGGGGCCCGGTTTGCCGAGCAACGGGGCGAGGTAGTTGCCGATCGTGTACGGCAGCACGAAGTAGCCGTCGGCCAACCCCTGCATCAGCGCCGACGCACCCAGGCGGTTGGCGCCGTGATCACTGAAGTTGGCCTCACCGGCGCAGTACAGACCGGGCACGGTGGTCATCAACTCGTAGTCGACCCACAGTCCGCCCATCGTGTAGTGGCTGGCCGGATAGATGCGCATGGGCACCTTGGTCGGGTTCTCGCCGGTGATCCGCTCGTACATCTCGAACAGGTTCGAGTAGCGCTCGTAGACCGTGTCGTACCCGATGCGATCGATCGCCGCGGCGAAGTCGAGGTACACCCCGTTCTTCAACGGGCCGACACCGCGACCGGTGTCGACGGCACGCTTGGCGGCACGCGACGAGATGTCGCGCGGCGCGAGGTTGCCGAAGCTGGGGTACAACCGCTCGAGGTAGTAGTCGCGGTCTTCCTCGGGGATCTGCTCGACCGGGCGCGTCTCGTCGGTGTTCTTCGGCACCCACACCCGGCCGTCGTTGCGCAACGACTCGCTCATCAGCGTCAGCTTCGACTGCGTGTCGTCGGCCTGCGGGATGCACGTCGGGTGGATCTGCGTGTAGCACGGGTTGGCGAAGTAGGCGCCGCGCTGGTGGGCCCGCCACGCGGCAGTGACGTTGCAGTTCATGGCGTTGGTCGACAGGAAGAACACGTTGCCGTAGCCGCCCGTGGCCAACACGACGGCGTCGCCGGCGTGCGACTGGATCTCGCCGGTCATCAGGTCGCGAGTCACGATGCCGGCGCAGCGGCCGTCGATCACCACCGTGTCGACGAGCTCGACTCGGTTGAACAGGCGAACGCCACCGAGGCCGATCTGGCGGGCCAACTGCTGGTAGGCGCCGAGCAGCAGTTGCTGGCCGGTCTGCCCGCGGGCGTAGAACGTGCGGCTGACCTGGGCGCCGCCGAACGACCGGTTGTCGAGCAACCCGCCGTACTCGCGGGCGAACGGCACACCCTGCGCCACCATCTGGTCGATGATGTCGACGCTGACCTGGGCCAGCCGGTGCACGTTGCCCTCACGGGCGCGGAAGTCGCCGCCCTTCACCGTGTCGTAGAACAAGCGGTGCACGGAGTCGCCGTCGCCGCGGTAGTTCTTGGCAGCGTTGATGCCGCCCTGCGCAGCGATCGAGTGAGCGCGTCGCGGCGAGTCGTGGAACGTGAACGCGTCGACCTGGTAGCCGAGCTCGGCCAGCGTGGCGGCGGCCGACGCACCGGCCAGGCCGGTGCCGACGACGAGCACCTTGAACTTGCGCTTGTTGTTGGGGTTGACCAACTTCATGTCGCTCTTGTACGTGTCCCACTTGTCTTCGATCTGACCTGCGGGAATCTTGGCGTCGAGTACGACCGACATGTCAGCTCTGCACAATTCCCGCCAGCACGGCGATAGGGAACGAGACGTTGCCGACCACGATCAAGGTGGCGAACCCGATCGCAAAGCCGCGGCGCCACTTGTTGAACCGCGGCCGGTTCCATCCCATCGACTGAAACAGGCTCCAGGCACCGTGGTACAGGTGCACGCCGAGGGCGATGTTGGCAACGACGTACAACGCCGCGACCGGGACTCGCGACAGCGACGCATCGACGTTGCGGTACACGTCGCCACGCACGTAGCCCGGGTTGACCCAGCCCCACGTGAAGTCGGCGAGGTGCCAGAACACGAACAAGAACACGATGATGCCGGTCCAGCGCATCGTGCGGCTGGCGAAGTTGGCGACCTCGTAATCGCGAGCGCTCTGGTACTTCACCGAGCGCGCCTCGCGGTTCAGGATCGTCAGGCTGTACGCGGCGTGGATGTGCAGCACCACTGCCCCGAGCAGACCGATGCGCAGGATCCACAGCACGACCGTGCGCGGCGCGATCGGCACCAGCAGCTCGCGGAGGAACTCGCCGTAGTGATTGATGTCCTCGGGCCCGAGATACATCTTGAGGTTGCCGATCATGTGAGCGAAGACGTACCCCATCAGAGCGATACCGCTGAGCGCCATGGCGTACTTCTTGCCGACTGCGGTGCCGTACAGATCGAGGAGGAAGAACTTCCGTCGCTTCTTGCCGGCCGTTGCGGTGCCTGTGACGGGGCCGCGCCTAGAGACTGCCTGTGCCATCACTGACGACGGTACTCCCACGACGTCGCGCTGACGAACTTTCCGGAAACGGTCATCGTTTCGCCTGACGCACCCCAAAGTCCCTACACTCTCCACGTTTGCCAACCAAGCGTTCCCCACCTATTGGGCGCGCCCGAGATTCCCGGGAGTACGACCGGTGTCATCAGTGATTGCTACCGAAGGCGGCTACCAAGAGTTCATCCTCCGAGGCGGAGAGTGGGCGGTGCTCGTCCTTTCCGGCGTTGCGGCGCTTGTCGCCATCGTCGTCGGCCTGCTGCTGGCGAAGAACGTGATGGCCTTCGATGAAGGCACACCGAAGATGAAGGAGATCGCCAAGGCGATCCAAGAGGGCGCCTCTGCATATCTGCGTCGTCAGTTCAAGACGATTGGCATGATCCTCGTTCCGCTGGCCGTCGTCGTCTTCGTGACGTCGACGGCGATCAAGAAGCCTGACGGCAGCGAGGCGCTGAGCTTCGGGCTGGCCGGCA
>JAYVOI010000324.1:0-7696 GCA_043758005.1 Ilumatobacteraceae bacterium | reverse complement strand
CGTACACGAGTGCGGCCAACGTGATCCAGGCGGCGTACGCCTTCCACACGAGCTCGGCCAAGGGGTGGGCCGACGTGTGCTACGAGTTCTTCATCGGCCGCGACGGCGACGTGTGGGAGGGCCGAGCCGGTGCGTTGACCGGGCCGGTGGTCGCCGATGCAACGGGCGGCAGCCAGGGCTTTGCCCAACTCATCTGCCTGCTGGGCGACTTCACCAGCCAGCTCCCGACCGAGGCCGCGCAGGCATCGCTGGTCAACCTGCTGGCCTGGCTCGCCGATCGGTACTCGATCGACCTCAGCGCCGGCGCGACGACGACGTTCGTCTCCCGGGGTTCGCAGCGGTGGCCCGCCGGCACACCAGTGACGACCGAGACCATCTCCGGGCATCGCGAGATGTCGTTCACCGCATGTCCGGGCGATGCCTTCTATCCGATGCTCCCGGAGATTCGAGTTCGGGCTCTCGCACAACACGACGCGTGGCGAACGACCCTCAAGCCAGCGCGGCGCCTCGGCATCGTCACGCCGTAGCCTGCCGCCGATGACCGCGACCCATCCCGGGCTCCTGCCCACGACCGCCGACGTCGTGGTCGTCGGTGCCGGCCCGGCTGGATCGACCGCGGCCGCGTTGCTCGCCCGGGCCGGACGCTCGGTCGTGGTGATCGACAAGGCCGTGTTCCCTCGCGACAAGTGCTGCGGTGATGGCCTGACCACACTTGCCCTGCGTGAGCTCGAACACCTGGGGCTGCGACCGGAGATGGTTCCCAACTGGAAGTCGGTCGATGCGGCATGGTTGCGCTCGCCGTCGGGTCGCGAGGTCTGCGTGCCGCTTCCCGCCGATGGGATCTTCGCTGCAACCACCCCGCGACGCGAGCTCGACGCAGCCCTGCTCGGCCTGGCGCGCCAAGCCGGCGCGGACGTGTTCGAGGGTCACGGTCTGAGTGGGCTGCGACAGCTCGCGTCGTCGGTCGAGGTCGATGTCGAAGGGGCGGGAACGATCGAGGCCCGGTATGTCGTTGCTGCGGACGGCATGTGGTCGGCAACCCGCAAGATCTTGGGCGTCGGCGAACCGGGCTATCTCGGAGAGTGGCATGCGTTCCGCCAATACGCCCGCAACATCACCGGCCCGGCAGCACAGCGGCTGATCGTGTGGTTCGAGCCCGACCTGCTGCCCGGCTACATGTGGAGCTTCCCGCTGCCGGACGGTCGGGTCAACATCGGTTTCGGCGTGCAGCGCGACGGGGTTCGGCGCGTCCGCGATATGAAGCAGCTCTGGGACGAGCTTCTCCGACGGCCACATGTCGTCGAGGCGCTCGGGGCAGGATTCGAGCTGGAGGATCGGCACACCGCGTGGCCGATTCCTGCCGGCATCGACCGGGCCACGTTGACGACGGGTCGGGTGTGCTTCGTCGGTGATGCAGCCATGGCCACCGACACGATGACCGGAGAAGGCATCGGCCAAGCGGTCCTGACCGGTCGTCTCGCGGCCGAGGCGATCGTCGCCGGCGGCGCCCTGGCCGCCGCCGACGTGACCAAGCGCTATCGATCGAGCGTGCAGCACCATCTGCTCGCCGACCACAAGATGTCGGTGAGGCTCAGCAAGGTCCTCAGCCATCAGCTCGGGGCCCGTGGCGCCATCCGGTTGCTGGCAACCAGTTCGTGGTCGCGTCGCAACTTCGCCAGGTGGATGTTCGAGGACGAGGCGAGAGCCATCGCCCTCACCCCCTCCCGCTGGCACCGCCACTTCCTCCACCAACCCGGCCCGTACCAACCCTGAAACCCGGAGTCGAGTGGTTCAGGCCGCCGCGGCGATTCTCGCCGCGTGCAGCGCGACCAACTCGTCGAGCAGGCCATCGAGGTCGAGAAGGTCGACTTCGTTGACTCGCTCGATCTGCCAGCCGATCCGATGACACTGGCGATCACGTCGCTTGTCGCGCGTCGTTCCATCGAGCAGGAGGTGATCGGGGTGCACGTCGATCTCGATGCCCCAGCGGACGGCCGGAACCGCGAGGTCGAGGCGAACCTTCGACCCATTCGGCAGCACGAGGTCGCGGAACTGCGGCTGCACCGGCACGCCGCGAGCGCGCAACGCCTCGCCGAGCATGAGTTCAGGGTGCGATTCGGCAGCCGGGCGGTCACCTCTGGCAATCAGTGTGCGAGCGAATTGCATCGAGCCTGGCCGGGTTGGATGACAGAGCCGTCGCGCCGTCGCTCCGAGGCTGCCCATCGTGCACTTCTTGCGGTGGATCAACTGCTCGATGACGGATGCCAGGTCGGCTTCGGACAAGTCCCTGGCCAGGTCGAATGCCAGCCGTGGGGCGCTGGCGATCACGATGCCGGTGGTGAGATGGAGTACGTCGAGTGCCGTGACCTTGCGCGACTGCCGGAGCACGACGCCCTCATCGAACGTGTGGGTACCGTGAGGTACTGAGAAGTGGATCGGCTCGGCGGCCGGCATGCGCCGCAACACGACCAACCGGCCACCGGACGGCCCGGTGACAAAGCCCGTCGGATGGGCCAAGCACAACGCCACACAGCGTGATTCGAACGTCGGCGGCGCCGAGCTGATCCGTAGGACACTCCGGTGTACCGCAACCATCGCCCCGCCGTCGACGAGCCGCCTTCTGGCATTTCGCCCGACGCCGGCATCTTCGAGCTGGCGAACGGTGGCGTGGCCGAGCTGACGACGCAAGATTGCAAAGGCCGCATCGGTGAGATCGATCATCGACTTCCTCCAGACATGTACGCAGAAGTTGGGGGAAGTCGGGTCAGACCCTATCGCCCCTCCGCTCAACGCCCTGTGGAGTATCTGGCGCCCACACGGGTACCCCGAAACACTCCACACCCGCCCTGTGGAGTATTCGAGGCCTACCCGGGTACCCCGAAACACTCCACACCGGGCTGGGACGGGGTGGGTGGGAAGGGATTCGCTACGGTGCGTTGCATGCGTACTCGGCTCACTGATCTGCTCGACATCGAACACCCGATCATGCTCGCCGGGATGGGCGGGGTGAGCTACCACCGATTGGTGGCGGCCGTCAGCGAGGCGGGTGGGATCGGCACGCTCGGTGCATCGACGATGAGCCCCGAGGAACTGCCGATCGAGATGGCCGCCGTACGCGAGTTGACTTCGAAGCCGTTCGGCGTCGACCTGTTGACCGCGCTGCCGGGCCAAGTCGAACGAGGCATCCAATCGGTGATCGATGGTGGGGCCCGGATCTTCGTGGCCGGCCTCGGCGTGCCGCGCCAGGCGATCGACCTGCTGCACTCCAAGAACATCCTCGTCGGCAGCATGTGCGGCAAGGTTCGCCACGCCGTCAACGCTGTCGCCAGCGGGGTCGACTTCGTCGTCGCCCAAGGCACCGAAGCCGGTGGTCACACCGGCACCGTCGCCACGATCACGCTGGTGCCGCAGGTCGTCGACGCCGTCGCCGGAAAGGTCCCGGTTATCGCGGCCGGAGGGTTGTACGACGGTCGCGGGCTGGCGGCGTCGCTGGCACTCGGTGCGGATGGAGTGTGGATCGGTACTCGTTTCATCGCGACGCCGGAGGCACGGGCCGTGAACGGCTACAAGGAGGCGCTGTTGGCCACCGCCGAAGACGGAACCGTGGTCAGCCGCTCGTACACCGGCAAGACGTGTCGAGTCGTGCGCAACGAGTGGACGAACCACTACGACAGCCATCCCGACGAGCTCCAAGCGTTCCCGGCCCAGGCGATCTTCTCGGCGAAGTCCGGCGTGAACCACCTCGGCTTTCCGGACGGCACGGAGGTCGATGCCTCGCGCGAGTTCATGCCGTGCGGGCAGGGCGTCGGGGCGATCGATTCACTCGTGCCCGCAGCGGAGCTCGTGCACGCCATGGTCGCCCAGGCGCAGGAAACCATCGAGCGCCTGATGGGTGCGCGGCGATGACCCTCACTCCGACCATCTCCGCCTACGTCGACCGGGTGTGGACCGACGAGATCGTGCCGGCGTTGCACGACTACATCGCCATCCCCAACGTGTCGGCGCTGTACGACCCGCAGTGGCGCGCGCACGGTCACATGGACCGCGCCGTCGAGTTGATCCGAGCCTGGTGTGCCACCCGAAGTGTCGCCGGGCTCACCGTCGACGTGCACGAGTTGCCCGGGCGAACGCCCGTGATCCTGATGCAGATCCCAGCGTTCGGCTCCGGAGCAGACGACGACACCGTGCTGCTCTACGGCCATCTCGACAAGCAGCCGGAGATGACCGGTTGGCGCGACGACCTCGGCCCGTGGAAGCCCGTGCTCGAGGGCGACCGTCTCTACGGACGCGGTGGCGCCGACGATGGCTACGCCGCGTTCGCCTCGGTGCTCGCCATCGAGGCTGCACAGACCGCGGGGATCACCCACACCCGGTGCGTCGTGTTGATCGAGGCGAGCGAGGAGAGCGGCAGCCCCGACCTGCCGGCCTACCTCGAGGCACTCGCCCACGAGATCGGCACGCCCAGCTTGGTGCTGTGCCTCGACTCGGGCTGCCTCGACTACGAGCGGTGGTGGGTCACCACCTCGCTGCGCGGGCTGGCAGCGGGAACCCTGCGAGTCGAGATCCTGACCGAGGGCGTGCATTCCGGCGAGGCCAGCGGCGTCGTCCCATCGTCGTTCCGCATCTGCCGCGAGCTGCTCGATCGAATCGAAGACAGCTTCGACGGCAGGATGTTGCTCCCCGAGCTGAACGTCGAGATCCCACCCGACCGTCGACATCAGGCCGCCGAGACGGCGGCCGACTTCCCGATCGGTGGGCACTTTCCCTTCGTCCCCGGCGCCGAGCCAATGGTCGCCGATCCCACCGAGCAGTTGCTGGCGCGCACGTGGCACCCATCGCTCAGCGTCACCGGAGTCGACGGCATCCCACCCGTCGAATCCGCCGGCAACGTGTTGCGCCCACACACATCGCTGCACCTCAGCGTGCGCTTGCCACCGACCTGCGATCACGAGGCGGCACTCGCTGCGTTGCACGCGGCGCTCACCAACGACCCGCCGTACGGCGCACACGTGACGTTCGACGATGGCCAGAGCGGCCCAGGATGGAACGCGCCCGCCTTCGCCCCGTGGTTGCAAACCGCACTCGACGAGGCATCCACGGCCACCTTCGGCACTGCCTCGCGTGCCTTCGGTGAAGGCGGGTCGATCCCGTTCATGGGGATGCTGGGCGAGATCTTCCCCGACGCCCAGTTCGTGATCACCGGTTGCCTGGGGCCCGGCGCCAACGCCCACGGCCCGAACGAGTACCTCCACCTCCCGACGGCCCGTCGAGTGACCAGTTGCCTCGTGACGGTGCTCGAAGCCCACGCAACTCGCTGAGAGGCCGCGCCCTCGGACACGGACCGCGTTGGTACCGTTCCGGCCGAAGGAGCGGATCCCCCATGACGGTCACCACCAACCTGCCGCAAGACGATCACGCCACGGCGCTGGTGGTCGAGCGAGTGTTCTTCGAGCTGCGCAAGGTCATCGTCGGTCAGAGCCGGCTGATCGAACGGATGCTGGTCGGGCTGTTGAGTCAAGGCCACTGTCTGCTGGAGAGTGTGCCCGGGCTGGCCAAGACACTCGCCGCCGAAACCCTGTCGAAGGTCGTTGGTGGCACGTTCGGGCGGGTGCAGTTCACCCCCGACCTCCTGCCGTCCGACATCGTCGGGACCCGCATCTTCCGTTCGTCGAGCGAGAAGTTCGACGTCGAGTTGGGTCCGATCTTCGTCAACTTCCTGCTCGCCGACGAGATCAACCGCGCCCCCGCCAAAGTGCAGTCCGCGTTGCTCGAGGTCATGGCCGAGCAGCACGTGACGATCGGCGGCAACACCTACGACGTGCCGACGCCTTTCTTCGTGATCGCCACGCAGAACCCGATCGAGTCCGAGGGCGTGTACCAGTTGCCCGAGGCCCAGCGCGACCGGTTCATGATGAAGATCACGATGACGCACCCGTCGGCCGACGAGGAGATGACGATCGTCGATCGGATGAGCGTCTCGCCGCCGGTGCCCGAGCAGGTCATCGATCTTCATGGCCTCGCCGATCTGCAGAAGCGAGCGACAGCAGTGTTCGTCGATCGCAGCGTGCAGCAATACGCGGTCGACCTGGTGCAGGCGACGCGCACACCGGCGCTGGCCGGTATGGCCGACTTGGCGCCGGTGATCGCGCTCGGCGCCAGCCCGCGTGCGACGTTGGCACTCGTGCGTGGTGCCAAGGCGTTGGCCCTGCTCCGCGGCCGCACATATGCAACGCCGCAGGAGATCTTCGACCTCGCGCCCGAAGTGCTGCGACACCGGCTGATCCTCACCTACGACGCGCTGGCTCGCGACATCTCCATCGAGCACGTGCTGCACCGGGTGCTCAGCACGGTGCCGACGATGTGGGTCTCACCCAAGCCGAACGACAGCGTCTGGCGAGGCTGACCAAGTGGCGGCGAGCACCACGATCGATTGGCCGAGTGGGCCGACTCCCGCGTCGGTGGCCGAGGTGCTGCGGTCGCTGGAGTTCGCCATCAACCGACGCCTCGACGGCCAGCTCCACGGGCAGCATCAGGGCATCACCCCAGGCCACGGCAGCGAGCCGGGCGAGTCGCGCTCGTATCAGCCAGGCGACGACGTCCGTCGAATCGACTGGAACGTGACGGCCCGAACGCGCGAGCTTCATGTTCGCGATCAGATCGCCGACCGCGACCTCGAAGCCTGGTTGGTCGTCGACGTGTCGGCGGCCATGCACTTCGGCACGAAGCACACCACCAAGGCACAGATCGCTCTCGCTGCCGCGGCAACCGTCGGGTTCCTGACGGCGCGCAACCAGAACCGAGTCGGCGCAGTACTGGTCGCCGGACCACATCTGCGAGTGAGGCCTCCACGGCTCGGCCGCGACAACGTGCGGGCGATCCTGCAGACCATCGCCGACGCACCCGACACCGAGGGACTCGGTCGAAGCGACCTCCCCGAAGCACTCCGGCGCGTTGGTGCCTTGAGCAAGCGGCGCGGCTTCATCTGTGTGATCTCCGATTTCGCCGGATCGGAGTGGTCGTCGCCGATGTCTGCGTTGTCGATGCGCCACGACCTGCTGGCCATCGGTGTCATCGACCCACGCGAGTTCGACGTGCCACCGATCGGCCTGGTCACGTTCTCGGACCCCTCGACCGGCTCGACACGCGAGATGATGGTGACCAACGACGTGCAACGGCGGTTCGCGAATCTGGCGGCGCAACAACGGGCCGAGCGCGAGCAGACGGTCCGCGCCTCGGGAGGCGACTGGCTGGAGCTATCGACCGATGGTGACTGGTTGACGGAGATCGCCGCCCACGTGCGCAGACGCCGGCTGCGCCCGGCGATGATCCATCGATGAGCTGGGACTTCCTCGCTCCGGCACGCCTCTGGCTGCTGCTGGTCGTCGCCGGCCTCGTCGGCGCATACGTCGTCGCTCAGCGTCGCCGCGCAGTCAACACGGTCCGCTTCACCCAGATCGAGATGCTGGAACAGATCGCCCCGCGGCGGCCCGGTTGGCGACGCCACGCCGTCGCCGGCGTGCAACTCGCCGCGCTGACCATCGGAGTGCTGGGCGCCGCGCAGCCGGTTCATCGTTCGACCACTCGGCCGCGGTCGGCGGGCACGATCATGTTGCTGTTCGACGTGTCGTTGTCGATGCAGGCCGACGACGTGTCACCCAGCCGCCTCGAAGCGGCGAAGAAGGCCGGAGAAGACTTC
>JAYVOI010000323.1:0-17097 GCA_043758005.1 Ilumatobacteraceae bacterium | reverse complement strand
TTCACATTCGCCGACGGCGAAGTGGCCGAGGCGCGATGGGTGACGTTCGACGAGCTCGAGACGATGCGCTCGACGCACCGCTTCCTCCCCGACAGCGTCGTCTTGCTGTTGCCGCTGATCGCGCCGCACTGAGATTCCCCTTCCGCTTCCGTCGTCTCGGCATGCCTCTTTGTCGTGAGCAACCTGCTCCCTAGGAGGACACGATCATGAGCATGTACGGGGCCAATCCAGAGCAGTTGAACGGTCTCGGCCGGTCGATGAAGCAACAGAAGTCGGCTATCGACGGGGTGATCAGCGCGGTCAGTTCGGCCCTGGCCGGCACGGTGTGGGAGGGCCCGGCACGCCAGCAGTTCGAGAGCGAGTGGAACACGACCTTCCGCGGCGCACTGAATCGGCTCACCGAGGCGTTCGAGGTAGCGGGCACCGACTGCATCAACCGCAGCTCGGAACTGCTGAGGGTGATGGGCGCCCGCTGACGATCACAGCGTCGCCGACCCGGCCTCCCTACCTGTCCCCGGGCCGGCGCCGCTGCATGTTCGCTAGAGTTCACTCGCGTGCTGCTGCTGGAGTTCACCATCGAACCGTTCGTCGAGGGCCAACCCGGCCCCCACGTGATATCTGCGATCGAGGCCGCCCGGGCGCTGGGCTTCGAGATCGACTTCGGTCCGTTCGGCTCGAGTTGCAGCGTGCCGGCGACCCAGGCCGGTCACGTGGCCAAGGCCGTGCTCGATGCGGCGTTCGCCAACGGCGCCACCCACGTCAGCCTGCACACCGAACGCCTGCCGGAGACTTCGTGAGTGGCCTGCCACGCCATCCGTTCGTGTTGGCGGTGAAACCTGTGGTCGAGGCCCTCGGTGCGACGCTGGTTCCCGCCGACGAGCGCGAGCCCGGCGACATGCCGCTGCGCTGGGAGGGTTCGATCATCGCCGCCGTTCGCATGGCCCCCTTGCACGGCGCCCTCGACCGTCTGATCGAGGCGGTGGAGCGCGAGTTCGGTGCTCCGTTGCCGTCATTGGCACGCGAAGACAAGCAGCGGGCCATCCGCCTGCTCGACGAGCGCGGTGCATTCACGTTGCGACGCGCCGTGGAAGACGTCGCCGATGCGATGGGCGTCAGCCGCATCACCGTCTACAACTACCTCAACGCCCTGCACCGATGACCGCGGCGATCCTCGTGGTCGACTACGACCCACACTGGCCGTGGTCCTTCGCGATCATCCACCGCACGCTGCAGGCAGCACTCGCCGACGTACCGGTGATCGCCATCGAGCACGTCGGTTCGACATCGGTGCCGGGCCTTGCCGCCAAGCCGATCATCGACATCGACGTGATCGTCGATCGTGCGCATCTCGACGGTGCTGCCGACGCCCTGGTCGCCGACGGGTACACGCCACTGGGCGATCTGGGTGTGCCCGATCGGTACGCGTTCAGGGCGCCCGAGGGAAGTCTCCGTCAGAACACCTACGTCACGATCGACGGTTGCCTCTCGTTGCGCAACCACCTCGGTCTGCGCGAGGTCCTTCGCAACGACCCGGCGCTGCGCGACGAGTACTCGGCGACGAAGAAGCGACTGGCCGAGCGGACCGACGACATCGATGTGTACCTCGACGGCAAGACGGAGGTCGTGCGCCGAATCCTGCTGCGCGCGGGGCTCTCGGCAGGCGAGCTCGACGAGATCGAAGGCCTCAATCGGCTATGAGCGCCTTCGACGTGATCGGGTTCGATGCCGACGACACCTTGTGGCACAGCGAAGACGGGTTTCGCGCCAACGAGGAGCGGTTCGTCGAGCTGATCGCGCCGTTCGCCCCGGAGGGCATCGACGTGAAAGCCGCGCTCACCGCGACTGAACGCAAGAACCTTGCTGCGTTCGGGTACGGCGTGAAGTCGTTCGGCCTCTCGATGGTTGAGGCCGCCGTCACGATCAGCGGCGGGCGGGTTCCGTCGCAGGTCGTTGCGGAGATGATCGAGATGGTGCGGGGCCAGTTGGAGGAGCCGGTGCGCTTGCTCGACCACGTCCCCGAGGTGCTGGCCGAGGTCGGGGCGGCGCGACGACTGATCCTGATCACCAAGGGCGACCTCATCCACCAGACCCACAAGGTCACCACCAGCGGGCTGGCCCACCACTTCGAACACGTCGAGATCGTGCTCGAGAAGGATCCCGAGACCTACGCCGCCGTCTTGAGCAAGCTCGGCATCGACCCGACGAGGTTCTGCATGGTCGGCAACAGCGTGCGCAGCGACATCCTCCCCGTGCTGGCCCTCGGAGGGCACGGCGTTCATGTCCCCTACCCCATCCTGTGGGACCTCGAGCAGGTCGACCACGACCAGCACGTCGTCGAGTTGTCGTCCCTCGCCGACCTTCCCGCCTGGCTCGCCGGCCGCTGAATCCGGCAGCACGAGGAGATTCGGGGGCACGCGCCGCGGCGCCATGTTGCACAGGTCTCGGCGGTCCCGTCGCCGCGCCGGAAGTTGTCGGCAGTTGCAGAACAGCGCCAGATCACTGGGCATGCGCTACCTGGACCCGTTGGTCGAGGTCGAACCCTGAGACCAGCGCCAGATCTGCCAGTGAGACGCTCGCTGATCTATCGCTCACCCAAACACGCGGATGCAGGCGGTTGCCATGGAAGTGCGTACTTTCAGAGCGGACAGTGCGCGCCCAAAGTACGCACTTCCTCCATGGCCGAGTGTGCGCCGAACTGCCGATCTCACGCTCTCGGGATCTGGGCGCCATTGATTGATCCTCAGTAGGTGGAACCGGTGAGCCTGGCACCCAGATCTTCAGACCTGCGCTACTCGAGCGAAGGCTGATCGAACGCTCGAGCGATGGCTAGAGCCGGCGGAGGGAGACTTCCGTGACGCGATGGTCGGGGCCTTTCCGCAGCAGGAGCGCTGCACGCGACTTGGTGGGGGCGATGTTCTCGCGCAGGTTCTTGCCGTTGATCTCGTGCCAGATGAACCGGGCAGTGTCGACGGCTTCGTCGAGGGTCAGATCGGCGTAGTGGCGGAAGAAGCTGTTGGGGTCCTGGAACACGGTGTCGCGGAGCTTCATGAACCGCTGCACGTACCACTCCTCGATGTGCGCCTCGGCGGCGTCGATGTAGATGCTGAAGTCGAAGTAGTCGCTGACGAACTCGGTCGCCGCATCGCTCGGCCCGCCGACCTGCAACACGTTGAGACCCTCGATGATGGCGATGTCGGGCTGGCTGACGTCGACCGTCTCACCCTCGACGACGTCGTACACCACGTGGCTGTAGACCGGGGCGTGCGCCGTGGCCTCGCCGCTCTTCAGCTCCCGGAGGAACTGCAGCAGGCGCCGAGTGTCGTAGCTCTCGGGGAAGCCCTTTCGATTCATGATGCCTCGCTCGTCGAGGATCTTGTTCGGGTACAGAAAGCCGTCGGTGGTCACCAGGTCGACCTTGGGGTGGTCGGGCCAGCGAGCAAGGAGTGCTTGCAGGATGCGGGCGAACGTGCTCTTGCCGACTGCCACGCTGCCCGCCACACCGATGATGTACGGCACCTTCGGTGACGACGTGCCCAGGAAGTCGCCCGACACCTTGTGCAGCGTCTGCGTTGCCGAGACGTACAGGTTCAACAACCGGGTCAAGGGCAGGTAGATGGTTGCCACCTCGTCGAGCTCGATGCTCTCGTTGATACCACGCAACGAGTCGAGGTCGTCGGCGTTCAACGTCAATGGGGTCGCAGCGCGCAGATCCGCCCACTCGTCGCGCCCGAAGGTGAGATAGCGGCCTGCCGCGTCGGTCACGGGGTGGGACCCTACGCTCGGGCGATGCCGGTGTCACAACGAAAGCTGCTCGGCGCCTGGTACACACCCCCGGCGCTGGTCGATGCGGTCGTCGCCGAGGTACGGCGGGGATTCAACCCGCGGTCGGTTCTCGACCCGGCCTGTGGGGATGGCCGATTCCTGGCGCCGTTCGCCGAAGCCGCAGCCGTGACCGGCGTCGACATCGACCCCACGACCTCGTGGACGTGCGGCGACTCCCTGGCGATCGACTGGGCAGATCGGCAGTTCGACGCCGTCGTCGGCAACCCGCCGTTCCTCAGCCAACTGGCAGCCTCGACGTCTCGGGGTGGACGCTCGAAGTTCGGTGGCGGTCCGTACGCCGACACGGCAGCCGAGTTCCTGGCACTGGCGATCCGCCTCACCCGGCCCGGCGGTCGTGTGGGCCTGGTGTTGCCACTGTCGATGCTGTCCACCCGCGATGTGGCCGCGATCCGAGCAGACGTGTCGCAGCGGGCCGCGCTGCGGTGGATGTGGTGGTCGACGACGCAGATGTTCGATGCCAATGTGCGCGTCTGGGCCGGGGTCTGGGAGGTCGCCGGCGAGCAGGGTGAGGTGCGGCGCTCCTACGGTCCGCAATTCGAGACGCACCCCACAATCGCCATGCCACCTCAGTGGGCCGGATTGATCGCCGACACGGACGCGGGGTCGCCCGATCCCGACGGACCAGTGCTCGGCGACATCGCCGGCTTCACCGCCGACTTTCGCGATCAGTACTACGGCCTGGTCGGCGCGGTCAGCGACTCGGCCGACGGGCCTCCGTTGATCACCAGCGGATTGATCGAGCCGAACGAGTGCTGGTGGGGCCGGCGGTCCGTGCGCTTCGCCAAGCAGCGGTACGGGGCACCACGCGTCGACGTCTCGGCCCTGTCGCCTGCAATGCAGCGCTGGGCTGCACAGCGGTTGGTCCCCAAGATCCTGATCGCCAACCAGACGCGCCGCATCGAGGCCGTCGTCGACCGCACTGGCGAATGGCTGCCCAGCGTGCCGGTGATCACCTGCACGACCGATCGGCTCGACGACGTCGCTGCCTTCCTGCACTCCGACGCGGCGACCGACTACGTGCGCTACCACGCGGCCGGCAGCGGGCTCAGTGCGACGGCCGTTCGGCTCACGGCACGATTGCTGGCCTCGATCCCGTTGCCCGCAGCCATGGTCGAGACTCCCACCGCCGCCAGTTGACGATGGCGCGCAGCATCATCCACGAGAGTTGGGCACCCCACAGCCCGGCCAACCCCAGCCGCGGGACGAGCAACGTCGCAATCGCCAGCGGAGCGAAACCGACGAGGTTGATCACCGCTTGGCGGGCCAACCAGCGTTCGTCGTGGGCGCCGATCAACGCCCCGTCGAACGCAAACGCGATCGCTCCGGGGAACTGCATGACGGCCAGGATCAACAGTCCCGCGGTCAGCCGGGAGTGCACCGCGGGGTCGGCGCTGAACACGTGCGGCAACAGCGGGCTCAGCGCGGCGAGCACCGCTGCGAGCAGCACCGCGCACCACAACGACAGGCGGTTGCTGGTGCGCCCGACGAGCAGCGCCTGATCGGTGTCATCAGCACCGAGTGCACCGGCCACCAATGACTGCGCGGGGATGGCCAGCGCGTCGAGCATCAACGCGAGGAACATGAACAGTTGGGTCAGCACCTGGTGTGCCGCAAGCGTCGGCGTGTCGACGTGCGCGGCGACAGCGGTTGCCGTGTTCCACACTGCGAACATCGCGATCGAACGCACCGCGAAGTGCACCCCGCTGCGCAGCAACTTCTTCATGCGCTCCCGCGTCGGTCGGGACCCGCCACGATGCGGCCGCAGCACACGCAGGAACATCATCGCTGCACCCATCTGCACGATCACGGTGCTCCATGCCGAACCGGCCACACCCAGGTCGAGCCAGTAGACGGCAACGATCTCCAGCACGAGGTTCACGACGTTGGCGATCAACACGATCCGCAACGGCTTGCGCAGATCGTTGACACCCCGCATCACGCCGTGCCCGACGTAGGTGACCAGCACGAAGGGCAGGCCGACGCAACTGATCCGCAAATACAGGACGGCATATCCCAACACGTCGCCCCGACCGCCGAGCAGCCAGACGAGAGGGTGTGCGGCAGCGGCGACCGCCGCGCCCATCGGCACGCCGATCATCACGGCGAGGCGCAGTGCGGCGGTGGCCACGTCGCGCGCCTCGGCTGACCGCCCGGTGCCGTGAGCGAACGCAACATCGGGCGTCACGCCGTATTCGAGCGACGCCGTCATCGAGATCACGGTCAACAAGATCGTGGTGGCGATGGCCAATCCACCGAGTTGCGGTGTGCCCAGGCGACCGACGATCGCCGTGTCGACCAGCACGTACAACGGCTCGATCGCCAGTGTTCCGAGCGCCGGAATCGCCAGCGCGATGATCCGCCGATCCAGTTGGCGACGTGTGGTGAGCGGCGTCAGCGATTCCACGGTGCCGACGGCGACACCGCGCCCGGAGCGGTCAGCACGTCGAAGCCGTCATCGGTGACGAGGATCGTGTGCTCGTACTGCGCGGTACGCCTGCCATCGGCGGTGATCGCGGTCCAGTTGTCGTCGAAGACCATCTTGTGCTGCCACGATCCCATCGTGATCATCGGCTCGATGGTGAACGTCATGCCGGGCCGCATGATCGTGTTGGCCCGCTCGTCGTAGTAGTGCAGCACCTGGATGTCAGTGTGGAACTGCTCGCCGATGCCATGGCCGATGAACGCCTTGACCACGCCGTAGCGGTACTTCTTGGCGTGCGACTCGATCGCTCTGCCGATGTCGCTGATCGGTCGACCCGGCTGCACCGCCTCGATGCCGTGCCACATGCACTCCTCGGTCACGTGCACCAACTGTTGGCTGGCCGGATCGACGTTGCCGACGAAGAACGTGGCGTTGGTGTCGCCGTGCACGCCACCGATGTACGTGGTGACGTCGATGTTGACGATGTCGCCATCCTGCAACGCCCTCGTGTCGGGGATGCCGTGGCAGATCACCTCGTTGACGCTGGTGCACACGCTCTTGGGGAAGTGGTTGTAGTTCAGCGGGCTCGGGTACGAGTTGCGTTCGATGCAGAGGTCGTGCACGTACACGTCGATCTCATCGGTGGTGATCCCGACGGCGGCCTTCTCGCCGGCCAGGCGCAGAACCTCGGCAGCCACGATGCCGGCATGCCGCATGCGCTCGATGATGTCGGGCGACTTCACGCGCGGTTCGATCCACCGGATCGGTACGCCGGTCTCGGCGTACGGCGGTCGAACGATGTGGTCGGGAACCGGGCGGCGGGCACTGACCACACCCTGCAGCACTCGCCCTTCGAGGGGCTTGTGGCACCGCTTGTACTTGCGACCGCTTCCACACCAGCACGGATCGTTGGCCTGCGGCAACGTGGCCGGCGGTTGGGCTTTCTGCAACATCGCACACAGTCTAACTGGTCGTCAATCCGCGGTGACTCTGGCATAGCGTGGGCGACCATTATGGGATCGATCCAGGTCAGCCATGTCGGTTGGCGGCGCCCGGGTGGCGCCGAACTGCTGCGCGACGTCAACTTCAGCGTCGGCAGCGGCGACCGGGTGGCACTGGTCGGTGCGAACGGCGCCGGCAAGAGCACGCTGCTGCGGTTGATCGCCGGCGAGACCACCGCGACCAGCGGCACGATCTCGATCGATGGCCGATTGGGTGTCATGCGCCAACTCGTGGCCGAGAACGACCAGACCGTGCGCGAACTGATGGTCTCGCTGGCACCACAACGTTTGCAAGACGCCGCAGCTCGACTGGCACGAGCCGAGCAGACAGCGGCCGACGAGCCGATGCGATACGCGACCGCGCTGGCGGAATGGGGTGATGCCCACGGGTACGAGGCCGAGATCTTCTGGGATGCGTGCTGCACCAAGGCGGTCGGTGAGCCCTTCGCCGCGTTGGAACGGCGGCCACTGCGCACGTTCAGCGGTGGCGAGCAGAAGCGGTTGGCGCTCGAAGCATTGCTGCGCAGCGACTACGACGTGTTGCTGCTCGACGAGCCGGACAACTTCCTCGATGTGCCGGGAAAGCGGTGGCTGGAAGCCGAGCTGTGCGCCAGTCGCAAGACGATGTTGTACGTCAGCCACGACCGTGAATTGCTGGCCGCCACGGCGACCAAGATCGTCACCGTCGAGGCCAGCGGCGCGTGGACCCACGGCAGCGGGTTCGCCGGGTATCACGAAGCCCGTCAGGCGCGGTTGCAGAACCGCGAACACCAGTTGGCGCTCTACGGAGAGCAACGCAAGAAGCTCGAGGACCTCGTCATCGAGATGCGACGGCGGGCCAGTTTCAGTGAGACGTTCGCGCCGCGATTGAAGGCCGCGGAGAGCCGCTTGCGCCAATTCCTCGAAAAGAGCGACGCACCGGAGTTGGTCCGCGAACAGCGCATCGACATGCGCCTCGGCGGCGCCCGCACCGGCAAGCGGGCGTTGGCCGTGCGCCAATTGGAGTTGCACGGACTGACCGATCCGTTCGAGCTCGAGCTGTGGTACGGCGAGCGAGTTGCCGTGCTGGGAGGCAACGGTGCGGGCAAGAGCCACTTCCTTCGAATACTCGGCGGCGACAGTACGGTGGCGCACAGCGGTGACGTGCGACTGGGGGCCGGCGTCGTTCCCGGCCTGTTCAACCAGACCCACGAGCACGTCGACTGGAGTGGGCGGACGCTGCTGCAGATCCTCCACGACAACGACGTGGTCCGCGGTCCGGCGATGGGCATGCTGCGGCGCTACGAGATGCAGGGCTGCGCAGACCAGCTCTTCGAGACGCTGAGCGGCGGTCAGCAGGCCCGCTTCCAGATCCTGCTGCTCGAGCTCAGCGGGGCCACGTTGTTGCTGCTCGACGAACCCACCGACAACCTCGACCTCGTCTCCGCCGAGGCGCTGGAGGCCGGGCTCGCCGAGTTCCAGGGCACCGTGATCGCGGTCACCCACGACCGTTGGTTCCTGCGCGGTTTCGATCGGTTCGTGGTGTTCAACGCGGACTGCTCGGTCAGCGATCGCCTCGATCGCCCGGCAGAGTGGCGATAGCCGACGTCGCGCGCCGCGCGTCAGGCGTCGAAATCGACGTCGGCGGTACCGACCACACTGGCGGTGCGGCCCGGGCCTGCTTGCCACGTCCAGTACATGTTGGTGTGGGCGATCACCTTGTCGGCCGGTGGCAGGCCGTACTCGGAGAAGTCCTCGGTGGTGTGGGCGTCGCTGACCAGGAGGGTGTCGTAGCCGCGGACGAATGCGCCGTGGAGCGTCGCCCGGATGCACGCGTCGGTCTGCGCGCCGGTGACCACCACACGGCCAACGCCCCGCTGGGCGAGTTCTGATTCCAGTGTGGTGTCCTCGAACGAGTCGCCGTAGGTCTTGTGCACGACGGGCTCGGTGTCGCGGCGTTGCAACTCGGGCACGTACTGCCATCCATCAGTGCCCGCCGGCATGTTGTCGTCGGCGTGCTGCACCCAGATCACCGGCACCGCCTGGGCTCGGGCCTTGTCGACCAAGGCGTTGATGTTGGCAATCACCTCGTCGCGGTTGAGCGCGTTGGCCACCACGTCGTTCTGCACGTCGATGACCAACAGGGCAGTGCTCGGACGGTCATGCAAGGTGGTCATGCTGGTCTCCTCGTTGTTTCAAGCGTCGCCGAAGCCGAGATCGCCGGCCCATGGCGGGGCGCAGGCGTACGGCGGAGTCCACGGGCCGCGGCCACAGTAGACCCACAGGTCGCTGGCGGCATCGGCGCAGTTCTGCATCGATTCCTTCACGTTCACCACGGTCCAACCTCGGCGACCCAGCTCGCCGTGGGGCTCGAACATCCCCGCCAGGGCGTTCAGCTGGAACGTGCAGTGCGAGTCGTCGCGAGTCGCCAGGTTGAGGTTGACCGTCGCCGCATTGCAGCCGCCTTCGCGCGATGCGATGTACGTGGCCCACTGCTGGGTGGCGTCGTCGGCGCCGTCCTTGGCGAACTCGTTGGCGATGATGTCGGCGTTTTCCTTGGTGCATGCCACGTGGTTGCCGTAGTACGGGATGCCGTCGCGGCTCAGGTTCCAGTTCGGGAACGGCTCGCGCGCCGCAGGGAACGGACCACCGGGGGCATGGGCGACGACCGGGCCGCCCTGGACGGTGGTCTTACCGCTCCAGATGCCCATGGCCGCCAGCGTGGAGGGCCCGGCGACACCGTCGGTGGGAAGTGGCGGCGTGGCGAACTGGAATCCACGCACCGCGTCGGACGTGGTCTTGTCGAACACCCCCGTCGACTTCGCGCTCATGTAGCCGTCCTGGATCAGCTTGTCCTGCAGGCACTTCACCGACGAACCACTCGCCCCGGTGCCGAGACGGGCGTCGGCCAGGCACACCGGCGGCGGTTCAGCATCGACGCCGGAGTAGATCCCCATCTGGGTCAGCGCCAGCGGAGTGGCCACACCGTCGACGCGCAGCGGCGGGTTGTTCGACTGGAAGATGGCCATTGCCTCGGCTGTCAGCTTGTCGTACTTCTGGGTCAACGTGGCGTGGTAGATGCCGAGAGCAGCCAGGGTGAACTGCAGGCAGGCGACGCTCGACCCCGTGGAACCGATGGCCATCCCTGCGTCGCTCGTGCACCATTCGATCTCCGGCACGTCGGCGTGCACGACCGGCGGAGCGGAGTCGGGCACGGTTGCCATGGCCATGTTGAGCAGCAACGTCGTCGCCGTCATCAGCGTCAAGGCCCGTCGCCGCAACTTCACCCACGTATTCTGCCGTAGATGGGTCACGACAACGCCGCGCTCCCCAACATCTTGCTGATCACGCTCGATCAGTTCCGCGCCGACTCGTTGTCGTGCGCCGGGCACCCGGTCGTGCGAACGCCGGCGCTCGACGACCTCGCCGGCCAGGGGGTTCGCTTCACCAGGCACTACTCGCAAGCGGCGCCCTGCTCGCCGGGGCGGGCCGCGTTGTACACCGGGACCTACCAGATGAACAACCGTGTCGTTGCCAACGGCACGCCGCTGGACGCACGCTTCGACAACATCGCTCACGCGGCGCGGCGCGCCGGCTATTCGCCGGCCCTGTTCGGCTACACCGACCAGGGTGTCGACCCGCGCTTGGTCGACGACCCGCAGGATCCCCGGTTGTCGACCTACGAGGGCGTGCTCCCGGGCTTCGATGCCGTGCTCGACATGAGCGGTTGGCAACTGCCCTGGCTCGAGTGGTTGAACAGTCACGGCTACGACTTTCCCGACCCGATCGCCGCGTTGGAACGGGAGAACGAGCGGCCCGCAGCGCTCTCGACATCGACGTTCCTGACCAACGGCTTCCTCGACTGGCTCGGCGACCAGCACCAGCCGTGGTTCGCTCACCTGTCGTACCTGCGACCGCACCCGCCGTACAGCGCAGCGGGCGAGTACTCGACGACGTACGACCCCGCATTGTGCCCGGCGCCGTTGCCGGTGCCGACCAACCGGCACCGTCTTCACGACGCGCTGTTGCAGTCGCCCGTCGCGGCACCGACCGACCCGGCCGAGGTCGCGCACATGCAGGCCCAGTACTTCGGGATGATCAGCGAGGTCGACGCGCAGTTGGCGCGCGTCTGGGCCGCGCTCGCCCAACGCCAGGAATGGGACAACACGGTCATCGTCGTGACGGCCGATCACGGCGAGCAACTCGGAGATCAGGGACTGGTCCAGAAGGCCGGCTTCTACGAGTCGAGCTACGCGGTGCTAGGGATCATCCGCGACCCGCGCAGCGGTCACGTCGGCGTGGTCGACGACTTCACCGAGAACGTCGACATCATGCCGACGCTCTGCGATGCGATGGGCACCCCGGTGCCAGCGCAATGCGACGGCTTTCCACTGACGCCGTTCCTGCATGGCGACCGGCCGGCGTCGTGGCGCGACGCCGCGTACTACGAGTGGGATTGGCGCGACGTGTTCATTCCTCACGGAGAGCACGAATGGCCGTGGGACCGTCGGCTGGAGCGTCAGAACCTCGCTGTGCGACGGAGTCGAGATCGCGCCTACGTGCACTTCGGCGACGGCTCGTGGCGCTGCTTCGACCTCGCCGCCGACCCGACATGGCAGACCGAGGTGATGGATCCAGCAATCGTGTTGACCGAGGCGTCGGCGATGTTGAGTTGGCGTTCGCGCCATCTCGATCGCACGATGACCGGGATGTTGCTGCAGGACGGTGGCATCGGCCGCCGACCCGCGCCGATCAGTTGAGGATCGGCGTGCTACTCGTCGCGGCCGAGTGCGGCCAGCTTCACCAGGCCGGCGCCAGGAGGACGGCATAGATCACTCCGGTCATCGTCATGTACAAGGTGACCGACGGCCGAATGGCTCGGGCCAGGCGCTCGAGCGCGGTTCCCGACCTCATCTCGAGCGCGATCAACACGAACGCCGCAGCGATGTTGCTCTCGACCGTGAAGAAGCTGAAGAAGTTGAGCTTCACGAAGTTGCCGCGGGTGACGGCCAGCTGGAACTGCGCCGTCAGCGCCACGATGATGGCCACGCTCGTCGCCAGGCGAACGTACGACCGCACTGACGAGTACCCGGCTCTCAACGGCGCGATCGTACTGTTCCACCTTCTGTTGCCCGGCGATCATCACGCCTGGCGCAACATCTTGTGTCAGCCGACTGGTCGCATCGATACCCCGTCCGACCATATGGCAACCGCCTGCATTCGTGCGTTGGTCGCAGTTGACCCGCCCCGATTGCCGATATAGAGCGGGTCCGCAACCGGCGTCCGGGGAACGATTGCCGGGTTGCTGCACTCCCCCACCACACGATGTGGTGGGGATTTCTACTCCATCCCACCAGCGCAAACGTCCTCAGAGTGCGCTGACGTAGGCGGCGAAGCGATCGAGGCTGCTGTTGAACCCGGCCTGCGCTTCCGGGGTGCGGTACATCTCGGGCACGTTCGTCTGGTGAATGGTCACCTCGGTGCGGTCATCGCCGAGGTCGACGAACGTCACCGATGTGGTCATGCCACCTTCGACGTCCGGCTCGCTCCACACCAGTTTGCTGGGCGCGACGATCTCGACGAACACCCCATGACTCTCGAACTCGGCGCCATCGGCGTCGCTGACCATCACCGTGTCGAACGCTCCGCCCGGTTGGAGGTCGACCGTGATCCGCTCCAGCGGGGCCGTCACCCCGACGGGACCCCAGAAGTGGGTGAGGTGTTCTGGCGTGGTCATGCACTCGAACACCAACGCGCGCGGCGCGTCGTAGGTGCGGGTGATGATCAGCTCGCCGGTGTTGGTGGTCGTTGTGTCGTTCATGGTCGGTTGTCCTTTTGTGCTTGCTGGATGGTGTGGAGGTGTTGTTCGAGCCGGTCGAAACGGCCCTGCCAGATCTGGCGGTGTTGTTCAATCCAGTGGACGGCAGCGTCGAGCGGTTCGGCCTCGAGCGTGCATGGCCGGAACTGGGCGGTGCGGCCGCGGCTGACCAGACCGGCGCACTCGAGCACCTTGAGGTGTCTCGACACTGCTTGGAGGGTGATCTCGAATGGCTCGGCCAGCTGGTTGACCGTGGCTTCGCCGGTGGCCAAACGGGCGAGGATCGCCCGTCTGGTCGGGTCAGCCAGCGCCGCGAAGGTGGAGCTGAGCGAGTCGCGGTCCATCACGCTCGAAGTCACATCGTCGTCCTATTCAACAGAGTCATTGTTTAACTACTTGGTTGATTATGTCGACGCGACGCTCCGCTGTCAAGCCCCGTCACGAGCCCTCCCGAATCGTCAGTGACGAAACGAGCTGCAGCGGATTTCGATCCGGGCGCCAGGCGGCGACACAGCCCGAGACGGTGATCGAGCGTGGCGCCCAGATCGGATTTTGGGCCGGGTTCGAAACGTCACGGACGATTCAGGAAGAGCGGCGGTCAAGCGTGGTAGGTGACGGCGCCGTCGTCGGCGATGTCGTCGATCAGCGGCACACGCACCACCCGGGCCGATGTCGGCCGACCCTCGAGCAGCGCGGCGACGTCGTCGGGGAACTGGCGCAGGATGCTCGACACCACGACCAGCTCTTCTGAGCCGAGGTAGCACCGGTTGGCATCGGTCACGGCGCGCAGGCGGGTGGCAAGTTGCCCGAGGACCGCATCCGTGGCCCCTCCGTCGCAGATCGAGGCAAGGTCAGCAGTGATCGCCAGCGAGCCCTGCTTGCACGGCGGGCACTGGCCGCACGACTCGGCGGCCAGGAACCGTGACAGCTCGTAGGCGACGAGGGTCATGTTGACAGAGTCGTCGTAGACGACGAACCCGGCAGCACCGAGCCCGGAGCCGCGCGCGGCAAAGGCCTCGTAGGTCAGTGGCGTCTCGAAGGCATCGACGGGCAGCACCGCGTTCGACACACCCGAGAAGGCCGCCTTGAAGCGCCGGCCCGGCAGCGGGCCGCCGCAGATCGCCAGCAACTCGGAGAAGGGCGTACCCATCTCCACTTCGTGAACACCTGGGCGCACGACGTCGCCGACGACCGTGGCAATGACAGTGCCAGGCGAGTCGGGCGTGCCCATCGCCCGGAACCACTCGACGCCATTGGCGAGGATGTGCGCCGCAGAGGCGAGCGTCTCGACGTTGTTGACGACGGTCGGATTGGCCTCGGCGCGACCCGACACCGGGCGATTGCCCGATTCCCATCCGATCGCCAAATCGGTGGCGAACAGACCGAGCTCATACGGCGGCAGCAGGCGAGGGAGTGGGTCGCGCCCTTCGATGACCTCCAGTAGCGCCTTCTCCTCACCGTAGAGGTAGTCGTCGGGGCCTTCGACGATGTTGACGCTGAGCTCTTGCAGCAAGCCCGCGGCCGTCAGTTCAACCGCCGCCCGCTTGAGAGCCTGCACCTCACGGGCATACGAGCGCTTGGTCGCCAGGAACACCGTGCCGGCCCCGACCGCGAACGCAGCGATGGCGGCGCCCTCGACGATGCGATACGGATCGCGCCGGATCAACATCCGGTCCTTGAACGTGGCGGGCTCGCCTTCGGCCCCGTTGGCCACCACGAAGCGCGAGCCTGCGCCACCGTCGCGCACCGACGCCCACTTGCGACCGGTCGAGAACCCGGCACCGCCCCGACCGCGCAGACCCGCAGCGGTGATCAGGTCGATCGTCGCTGTCTCGCCGATCTGGAGCGCCCGTTCGAGCCCGCGACCACCACCCGCGGCCAAGAAGTCGTCGATCCGCTCGATCGGCGACGGTGGCAGCAGGTACGGCTGCGTCACACCAATCTGGCCGATCCGCTACCCGAGCGGCGGGCGCTTGTCTTTCTTGTCGCGCTTTGCTTCGCGCTTTTCCTTGAGGGTCTTTCCGGCCTTCTTGGCGGACGGCTTCTGTGGCGACTTGCTGGGCATGGAGCCCTCCTCAGTACTGACTCAGAATCGTGACCTTATCAGCGGCTCAGGCCACACCGGGTGTGACCAGACCGGCCTCGTAGGCCCGCATCACCAACTGCGCCCGATCGCGACATTCGAGCTTCATCAGCAGCCGCGACACGTGGGTCTTGCTGGTCGCCGGGCTCATGTACAGCATCTCGGCGATCTCGGCGTTGGAGTGCCCCCGGGCGACGAGCACCAGCACTTCGCGCTCGCGCTCGCGCTCGGTGACGATGTCGAGTGACGCAGCCGGTGTGGTGGGCGCCGGCCGAGTGGTGAACTCTTCGATCAGGCGTCAGGTGATCTGCGGAGCCAGCAGGGCCTCGCCGTCGGCGACGACGCGCACAGCGTCGATCAAGATGTCGGGCCGGGTGTCTTTCAGCAAGAACCCGCTGGCACCGGCACGGAGCCCGTCGTAGACGTACTCGTCGAGGTCGAACGTCGTGACGATGAGGACCTTGGTCGCCGCGGTCCGCTCGTCGGCGATGATCCGCCTGGTCGCCTCGATGCCGTCGATCACGGGCATGCGAATGTCCATCAGGACCACGTCGGGCCGCTCGCGCAGCACGATGTCGACGGCTTCGCCGCCGTCGCCCGCCTCACCGACCACATCGATGTCGGGGGCCGAGTTCAACAGCACGCTGAAGCCGCCACGTACCAGTGCCTGATCGTCGGCAACCACGACCGTGATGGTCATCGGTGCTCCATCATCGGACGCGGGCGGTGATCGGCGGTGTCGGACCAGCGCAGTCTGGCGAACACCCGGAACCCACCGCCCGCACGCGCCGTTGCCTCGAGCGCGCCATCGAACAGGGCCACACGCTCGCGCATGCCGACGAGACCGTGCCCCGGCGGCGAGCCGGGCAGCTTGGACGCCGCCGCTGCCAGGCCGCGTCCATCGTCGACGACCTCGATCGTGGTCTCCCGACGCGTTCGACGATCGTCACCGTGACCGAAGCGTTCCCTGCGTGCTTCAGCACGTTGGTCAACGCCTCTTGCAGGATCCGGTAGCGGTTCAACAGCACGCTGTCGGGCGGCATGACCCCTGCGGTCATCCCATCCCAATGCAGCTCGACAGGCACGCCCGCAGCTCGGATGGTCTCGATCAGGCCGTAGACATCGTCGGCACGCGGCGCCGGCGCGAGCGCGCCGCCATGGTCGCCTTCCTCGCGCAGCACGCCGAGCATGCGTCGCAGTTCGTCCAGCGCACTGCGGCTGGTGGTCTCGATCGCCTGCAACGCCTTCTTCGCTTCTTCGGGCTGTGTGTCGATCACGTGGGCGCCCATGCCGGACTGCACGGCGATCACGCTCATCGCGTGGGCGACGACGTCGTGAAGCTCCTGAGCGATACGCAGCCGTTCGCCGCTGACCGCCTGACGAGCGTCGGTACCGCGCTCGCGCTCGAGGTGCTCGGCGCGCTCCAACGCGTCGGCCAGGCGCTCCCGGCGAGAGCGCAACCCTTCGCCGACGATCCACGCGATCGAGAACATCAGTGCGTTCGCAAAAAAGTCGCCCTGGTGAAAGTTGCTCGTGCGGTTCCTGATCAAGAGGACTGCAAAGCCCACGCCGAGCAGAACGAACGAGATGAGCCGGGTGCGCCGGCGGGCATGCGCGGCCACCGAATAGAACGCGATCACGGCTGCAAACGGCAATCCGGCGTCGCCGTACCCGAGGCTGCTCAGCGCAACAGCGGCTCCAACGGTCACGATCATTGCTGCGAGAGAATGAATGCGGCGCCACGTCAGCGCGCTCACCCCGATCACGACGATGACGTACGCCCAGATGCCCGACTTGGGACCGTCGTCCGGCCGGGTGACGATGCTGATGATCGACAGCACCAGCATGAGGATCGCGAGAGCAGCGTCTTGCGCCACGATCGGAAGCGCCCGCCCTCGACGGGCGAGAGCCTTGATCATCGACGCCGTCGTTTCGCGGGCACGCGATGACC
>JAYVOI010000322.1:0-7744 GCA_043758005.1 Ilumatobacteraceae bacterium | reverse complement strand
TGGTCAACACCATCCACCCGAACTTGTTCGACAACGCCATCAACGTCGTGCCGCGCACGCGGCTCTGCAGGTTCTCTTCGGTGAGATCGGCCGGCTTGCCGGCGAACGACTCGCTGGTCATGTCGAGATAGGCGCCGAATGCCGGCTCGATCGCGATCGTGCGGAAGTCGATGCCCAGCGCCGACGCCAGATCGGACGCGTCGGTCCTGGAGCCATCGCTGGAGTACCGCGACGGCATCGACACGCCGTGCACATGATCGGCACCCAAGGCATCGACGGCGATGCAGGCCACGATGGTGGAGTCGATACCACCCGACAGACCAATCACGACGTCGGTGAAACCGTTCTTGCGCACGTAGTCACCCGTGCCCAACACCAGCGCCTCGTACAGCTCGGCAGCAGGCGCCAGCTTGGGCGCGATCCTGGCCGCGGGCGGCGTGATCTCGCGCCCGGGTGAGCCGTCGGAGACATGGAACAGGGGCATCTCGACCTCGGTACGCCGGCCACGCGGGTCGAGCAGCCGCTTGCGGTACACCGGCTCGATGTGCACGTCGGTGATCAGCAACTCTTCGACGAACTGCGCGGCACGAGCGACCAGACGACCGTCGGCATCGAACACCATCGAGCCACCGTCGAACACCAACTCATCCTGCCCGCACACCTGGTTGACGTAGACCAGCGCGCAGCTGGCATCGGCCGCACGCGTGGCCAACATGCGCTCGCGATCAGACGCCTTGTCGAAGTGATAGGGGGAGCCGTTGATGTTGATGTTGAGCTCGGCGCCGCCGGCGGCCTGCTCGGCCAACGGCCCGGTCGGGCTCCACACGTCCTCGCAGATGCTGATGCCGACCTTCACGCCACCGATCACATACAACTCGTACGGGTCGCTGGCGCCGCCGGGCGTGAAGTAGCGGGCCTCGTCGAACACCGCGTAGTTCGGCAAGAGGCGTTTGCGATACGTGCCCAACACCTCGCCGTTGGCGCACATCGCCGCGGCGTTGTAGATGTCGCGATCCGCGGCGACGTACCCGACGACCGCGGCGCACCGGCCGGTGTGCGCGGCCACCTTCGCCAACGCCTCGAGGTTGTCGGCGACGAAGCCGGACTTCAACACCAGATCCTCCGGCGGGTACCCGGTGATGGCCAACTCGGTGAAGGCCACGATGTCGCAACCGGCAGCCTCTGCCTGGTCGTAGGCAGCGACGATCTTGGCGACGTTGCCATCGAGGTCGCCGACCTTCGGATTCAACTGGGCAAGAGCGATGCGCAAGCTGGCCACGCCGTGAAGGCTAGCGATCAGCCGCCTTCGAAGTAGCCGGGAGTATCGACGACAAGGTCGGTCGGCATCAGCGTGTAGTAGCTCATCTTCGCCGGCGCGGCGCTCAACTGGGTGAACGACAACACCGCATGGATCTGCCCGGCGGCATTGGTGTTGCCGGCGCTCACCAGGGGCAGCGCGCCACCCGGGTACGGCGTGACGAACCCTGCCGCCGCGTTGTCGACGATGGTGATCGTGTGGGCCATGGCCTGCGCGTTGGCCGGCACGCTGACGGGATCGATCGTGCTCGAGGCCTGGCCCGGCAAGCGACCGAACCCGACACCGAGACGTGTGTCGACCTCGCGGAACGGTTGGATCACGTAGAACCGACCGGCGGTGGCGACCGGGGCTGCCGACGACGTGAAGTATCCGGCGACGTCGACGACCACATGGGGGATCGACAGCGTGTGGAATTCGACGGTGCCATCAGCGGCAACCGGAACGACGACGAGGTTGGCGCGGATGTCGCCGAGCCCGCTGGTGTTGAGGTTCGACGAGGCACCGGCGAACGGAGTCCCACCCGGTTGGGCGGCGAGGTAGCCGCCACCGTTGTCGGGGCTGGTGACTGCCGTGACGACGATCACTGCGGCATTCATTTGGCCCGCGGCCGGCAGGCCACCTCGACCCGCAACCGGCACCCTCACGAACGGGAACTGCGGGCCCGTGCCACGACTGAACTGGTTGGTCGCCGACAGCGGATCACGCGTGTCGGCGATGCGGTCCGGAGGCACGGCGACGAACCGGCCGGCGCTGACCGCGGCCGGCGCAACGTTGAAGTACCCGAGCACGTCGATCACCAGGTCCGCGGTGGAGAACGCATACAACAAGATGCCCCCGCTGGCATCGACGGGCACGACGGCGGAGTTGGCCACGACCTCGCCCGTCGCGGCGTTGAGGTTCGATGCCAAGGGGCGCGCGCTGCGGCCCGCCCAGGCGGTGAGGTACCCGGGAGTGCTGGGCCCGACGAACGCGAAGTTGACCAGCACGGCCTTGGTCACGGCCGGGTTGACGCCCATCAACTGATACCTCGTGGTGCCGGCGCGCATCTGCTTGGCACCCGCAGCGGGCGTGCGCGTGTCGAGCACCCGGGTTCCGGGCGGCGCCGCGGTGAACGCCAGCGCGTCGGGTCCGACGAAGGCGGTGGGCGGTGTTGTGATCTTGCGGACCGTGCCGCCAGTGAGCGTGTAGTACAGCGCGATGCTGTCGCCCGTCGTGACGAACGCCATGTCGGCAATGCCGCCGACACCACCGGCGAACGGCGCGTTGTAGTCGACCGATCCGTCGGAGCGCCGCAGGAACATGTTGCCGCTGCCGGCGTCGGCGAACAGGTAGCCACCGTCGTACTGAGCCGGCCAGTGACCGTTGGGGATGAACGCGCCGGCGGTGATGACCTGACCGACCGTGCGCGGGTAGTCGGTCATGGGATCGGTGAAGCCGGCAGCGGCCGGGGCACATGGCTGGCTCTGGCCGAGCGGGCAGAAGCCCTCACGGATCGGCCAGCCGTAGTTCAGCCCGATTCCACCGAGGTCGACCTCTTCGTGGGTGCTCTGGCCAACATCGTTGATGAAGAACCGATCAGGCCCGGTGTTGGGATCGAACGCGAACCGGAACGGGTTGCGCAGCCCCCAGGCGTAGAGCTCCTGGCAGGCTGAAGTCGGGGTCGAGGGAAGGTTGCCGCGGAGACGGCAGCTGGCCGTGCCGGGCCCGCTGATCGGGTTGCCGGGGGCGGGATCGCCCGTCGATGGCACGACGCGCAGGATCTTGCCGTTGAGCAAGCTGGCGTCTTGTGCCGCGTCGTTGGGGCTGGAGTCACCACGCGGATCGGCACCGGCATCGCCCACCGAGATGTAGAGATACCCATCGCCACCGATCTCGAGATCGCCACCGTTGTGATTGCCGGCGTTCGACGAGATGTTGTCGACCAGCACGACCTCGCTGTTCGGGTCGATCGAGTCGCCCGTCATCGTGAATCGGCTGGCTCGGTTGACACATCCGCCCGGCGCCGATGCTGAATGCGTGAAGTACAGGTACAGGTAGCCGCTGGCCTTGAAGTTGGGGTCGACCGCAACGCCCAGCAGACCACGTTCGCCGCCGTTGCAAGGCGACAGGCTGAGATCCAACGCGTGGGTCGGCAACAGCACGTCGCCGCGGATCAGCCGCACCGATCCGGACTGCACCAACACCAAGACCGTTCCGTCGGGCAACCCCACGATGCCGGTCGAGGCGCCCGGTGTGGCCACCTGCACGTCGTTGAACCCGGGCACGGTGGCTGCGGAAGCCGTCGGTCCGGCGGAGTTGACCACGGGGATGACGATCGATGAGATCATCAACGCAATCGCCGCGTACCTTCGCATATCGAGCCCCTTCAGCTCACGCCCCGCTCACGAAGAAGGTAACACGCTCACCTCAGCACACGGGATCGCCCGGGAGCACGCCGGCGACGGCGAGCTGATACACGACGTCGGCCTGTTTGAAGTAGGTGTTCTGCTCGGCGTCGATGAAGAGCGAGCCGACCGCGGCTGCATCGACGCGCACACACTCCGTCGCGTCGGCCAGCGAGACGGCAACGCCTGCGGGCCAGTCGACGACGGTCGGTGCAGGATCCTGCCCGGTCAGCTCCGACGGGTCGATAGCGCGCGCTTGGAGGCGGTAGCTCGTCGCCACGAACGCAGCGTCGGGCTCGAGGGTGGCTTCCCCGACGGCCTTGTCGAGGTCGCCGAGTGCCGTCGCCACGTCGAGCAGCGTTCTGCGGACGCCCGTCTCCGCGCCAGATCCGCCGATTCCCAAGGCGTATGCCGAGTGCACGAAGGTCCCCCCTCCGGCGTTGATCGTCAACACCGTGTTGGGGGCGTCGGAGACGATGTGCAGGTCGGGGTACTCCGGTGGCGGTGCCATCAGCCCGGCGGCCTGGACGATGCCGAGCAGCGCCTGCATGCCGTCCTCACTGATCCTGCGCACGATGATCGTCGGCAGCAGCGGGCCGGGGTAGATCGCGGGCACCATGCCCGGCGTGAATACCCGACCATCACCACTGACAAGCAGTGACGGCGTGTTGACGAACGCGTATCCAGCCGCGACCAATCCGCCCTCGTACGACAGCCGCAGCACGACCTCGTCGGCCCCGGTGGGGTGGGCGATCGCCGCAGCGGTGGGAGGAGCAGTGCCCGTTGTCGTGTGGGGTGTGGTGCCTGGCACCGAACCAGGCACAGTGCCGGCTGTCGTCGGATCGGTACCGGAAGCCACGTTCGGATCACCACAAGCGGCCAGGGCGGCCAGCACGGGGGCGATGGCCACAGCGGAGAGGAACGAGCGTCGATTCATGCACCGTTGGACGCTACGGATCGGTGGTGTGGTTCCCGCACTGCGTACTATCCCCAGTGATGTCAGCCCTCTTCGATCTCACCGGCAAGAAGGCCCTCGTCACCGGCGGCGGACGCGGGCTCGGGCGTGCCATCGCGGTCGGCTTGGCCGAGCACGGCGCCGACGTGGCCGTCACCAGTCGCACGGTCGCCGAGCTCGACGAGACCGCCGCTGCCGTCCGCGACGCCGGGCGCGAGTGCCTGGTTGTGCCCGGCGATGCGTCGCGCAAGAGCGAGATCGACCGCGTCGTCGGCGAGGTTGCCGATCAGTGGGGACGCATCGACATCCTTGTCAACAACGCCGGCGTCGACGCGTCGGCGCCGGCCATCGACTACACGGAGGCCGATTGGGACTTCGTGCTCGACGTCAACCTGAAGGCGTACTTCTTCTTCGCCCAGGCCGTCGGGAAGGTGATGATCCGTGGCGGCGGTGGCGCCATCGCCAACAACTCGTCGATCTGCGGTGAGGTGGCGGTGAGGAACATCTCCGCCTACAACATCTCCAAGGGCGGGGTGAACATGCTGACCAAGTCGCTGGCCCTCGAGTGGGCGCAGCACGGCATCCGCGTCAACGCCTTCTCGCCCGCGTACATGGAGGTGTTCATGCCCGGCGCCGCGGCCGAGCACGACGAAGCCAAGGAGCAGGCCGTGCGCGATCTCACCCCGCTGGCTCGTCGCGGCCGGCCGGACGAGCTCGTCGGCCCGGTGGTGTTCCTGGTGTCGGCCGCGTCGTCGTACGTCACCGGCGAAGTGTTGATGGTCGACGGCGGCTGGACGATTCGATGAGGTTTGGTCGCTGATGGAGAAGACCGAGATCTTCGACTACATGGCCGCCAACGGCCACGAGAAGGTGGTGTGCTTCCAGAACGAAGACGTCGGCCTGCGTGCTGTGCTGGCGATCCACTCCACCGTGCTCGGCCCCGCTGCGGGCGGGTGCCGGATGTGGCAGTACAGCGACGACCTGGCGGCGATGGAAGACGCACTGCGGCTCAGCAAGGGGATGACCTACAAGTACGCCGCAGCCGGCATCAACCTCGGCGGGGGCAAGATCGTGGTGATCGGCGACCCGAAGCGTCAGCAGGGCCGCGAAATGCTGTTCCGCGCACTCGGTCGATTCATCGATTCCTTGGCGGGCGAGTACCTGACCGGTGAAGACGTCGGCACCACGCTGCAGGACATGGACCACATGCGCGTCGAGACCCGCAACGTGATCACGCTGCCCGAGTCCGCTGGCGGCGCCGGCCCCATCGGTCCGGCGACCGCGTTCGGTGTGCTGCAGGCGATGCGGGCATGCGTCGAGCAGCGGTTCGGTTCACCGTCACTCGCCGGCAAGCGGGTCGCGGTGCAGGGCCTCGGGGCCGTGGGTGTGCCGATGGTCGGGTACCTCGCCGGCGAGGGCGCTACTGTGTTGGTCAGCGACATCGATACGGCCAAGGTCGCAGCGATGGTCGCCGCACACGGGGCCACGGCCATCGATGCGGCCGATGTCGTCGCCGCCGGCGTCGACGTGTACTGCCCCTGCGCGCTCGGGGCGACGATCAACGACGAGTCGATCGAAACGCTGCGTGCCTCGATCGTGTGTGGCTCGGCCAACAACCAGCTCGCCGAGCCGCGCCACGGCGACGAGTTGCATCGCCGCGGCGTGATCTACGCACCCGACTACATCGCCAATGCCGGCGGCACGGTGTTCGACACCGACCGTCTGTGGGGTGGGGTCAACAAGGAGCGCGGCATGGCCAAGGTCGCCAAGATCTACGAGCGGATGCACGAGGTGTTCACGATCTCCCACAGCGAGGGGATCGCCACCTACGCGGCGGCCGATCGGTTGGCCGAGGCCCGCATCGACGCCTACAAGGCCATCAAACGGGTGCACGGTTTCGACCAGGGCCAACGCGTCACGATCTGAACGTCGAAACCCGAACTTTGTCGCTGGCAGGTCGCTCAGCGCCTCCGCTGCGACAAAGTTCGAGATGGCTCGGGTATGACGGCCGACTTCACACAGCGTTCACAGTTCGGTAATGGCTTCGAAACCACGGCGCTGGCACTATTTCCCGGTCCCGATCGCGGCGCGTCCGTGATCCCGAGAACGAAGGAACTTCGTGGCCTACCAAGCTGAATACATCTGGCTCGACGGCACAGAGCCGACCCCGCTGCTGCGCTCCAAGACCAAGGTCCTGGGCGACGGCAAGACACCGCCCATCTGGGGTTTCGACGGGTCGTCGACCAACCAGGCAACGGGCGAGAACAGCGACTGCGTGCTGCGCCCAGTGTTCACGTGTCCCGATCCGATTCGCGGCGGCGACAACATTCTGGTGTTGTGCGACGTGGTGAACGCCAGCGACATGAAGCCGCACCCCACCAACACTCGCGCCCCCCTCGAGAAAGTCGCCAAGAAGTACGCCAAGGCCGAGATGATCTACGGCATCGAGCAGGAGTACACGATGCTGAAGGCCGACGGCACGCCGCTCGGCTTCCCGAAGGACGGCTTCCCCGCACCGCAGGGCCCGTACTACTGCGGCGTCGGCACCGGCAGGGTGATCGGCCGCGAGATCATCGAGGAGCACACGCAGGCGTGCATCGACGCCGGTCTGATGATCGAGGGCACCAACGCCGAGGTCATGCCCGGTCAGTGGGAGTTCCAGATCGGCGCCGCCGACGCGCTGACCGTCAGCGATCAGCTGTACATCGGTCGCTGGTTGCTGCACCGCATCGCCGAGGACTACGACGTGATCATCAGCTTCGCCGCCAAGCCCGTGAAGGGCGACTGGAACGGCGCCGGTGCGCACACCAATTTCTCGACCAAGGCGATGCGCGAGAGCTACGCCCCGATCGAAGCTGCGTGCAAGGCCATCGGCAAGCGCATCGAGGCGCACATCAAGGGCTACGGCGCCGACATCGAGAGCCGGCTCACCGGTGCTCACGAGACCGCCCCCTACAACAAGTTCAGCTACGGCGTGTCGAACCGCGGCGCCAGCATCCGCATCCCGTGGCAGGTCGCCAAGGACGGCAAGGGCTATGCCGAGGATCGTCGCCCGAACTCGAACTGCGATCCCTACACCGTGACCCG
>JAYVOI010000321.1:0-7835 GCA_043758005.1 Ilumatobacteraceae bacterium | reverse complement strand
TGCGAGCCGTGCTGGTCGGCGTCTCCAACGCAGTGCTGACACCCGACAAGATCGAGACCGAGCTCAGCTACGAAGCAATGGCAGCCGTCGGCAGTGGGTTGGGCTCGGCCGGGTTCATCGTGCTCGCCGACGATGTCGACCCCGTGAGCGTTGCCGCCGGCGTCTCCCGCTTCCTCGCGATCGAGTCCTGCGGCCAGTGCACACCGTGCAAGCTGGACGGCGCCGAGATTGCCCGACGGTTGACCGCAGCCGCCAACGGCGACGCTGCCGCAGAGGACCTGACCGCGATCAACGAGCGTTTGGGTACGGTTGCCGACGGTGCACGCTGCAGCCTGGCCTCACAGCAACAGGCAGTCATCGGCAGCCTGCTGGCGGCGTTCGATCAGGAGATCACGTCGAGGTTTGCGCCGGGTGTGACATCGGTGCCGGTGCATCTCGTCGCTCAACTCGTCGACATCGACGAGCAGGGGGCGACGATCGACCCGACGTTCGCCGACAAGCAGCCGGACTGGACGTACGACGATGTCGACAGCGGAAAGACGCCTGTCGAGCGGTTCACCGACCACCGCGCCGCCGTCGAGGGATAGAGTCTCGCAGCGTGCCAACCCCTTCCCGTGCCCACCTGTGGGGCTGGGGCCGCACCAACCCGACCGTCGCCGACGAGGTCACGGTCGACGCCACGACGCTGGCTGCCACGCTGAAGGAAGCCGGGGCACGTGGGGCACTCGCACGCGGCCTCGGCCGCAGCTACGGCGACGCTGCCCAGAACGGCGGCGGTGTGGTGCTGCGACTCGCCGCCGGCGCCGGGGACATGTTGCTCGATGAGACCCGAGGAACGGCGACCGTCGGGGCGGGGCTCAGCATCGACGAGCTGCTGACGGTCATCGTGCCGCGTGGGTACTTCGTGCCGGTCACCCCCGGTACGAGGTTCGTCACGATCGGCGGCGCCATCGCCAGCGACATCCACGGGAAGAACCACCACGTCGACGGTTCGCTGGGGAACCACGTCGAGTCCATCACGATGATGCTGGCCGACGGATCCACGGTCGTGGTCGGCCCCGATCGCAGTCCGGACCTGTTCTGGGCGACCATCGGCGGCATGGGACTGACCGGCGTGATGCTGGATGCCACGATCCGGTTGTTGCCGATCGAGACCAGTCGCATGCGAGTCGACACATCGCGAGTTGCCGATGTCGATGCGCTGTTCGCGACGATGAGCGAGGGTGACGACGACGTGCGGTACAGCGTCGCCTGGATCGACCTCGTCGCCAAAGGTCGTCACCTGGGTCGTAGCGTGCTGAGCCGTGGCGAACACGCGCTGCTCGCCGATCTCGATGCCAAGCAGTCGGTCGCACCGTTCGCCTACGGCCCACACCAGCTGATCGCAGTTCCTCCACTGGTGCCTCCGATGGGCGTGCTGAACCACGCTTCGATCGCCGCATTCAACGAGTTCTGGTTCCGAAAGGCGCCGAAGCAACGAGTCGGCGAGATTCAGGGGATCGGCGCGTTCTTCCACCCACTCGATCTGGTCGGATCGTGGAACCGCCTGTACGGGCGACGGGGGATGGTGCAGTACCAGTTCGTCGTGCCGTTCGGGCAAGAGGATGCGGTGCGCACGGTCGTCGAACGACTGTCGGCCAGCGGCGCCGCCAGCTTCCTTGCCGTGCTCAAGCGGTTCGGCGCTGCCAACCCGGCGCCGCTGAGCTTTCCGCAGGCGGGTTGGACGTTGGCACTCGACGTGCCCGCCGCATCGCGGGGGCTCGGCGATCTGCTGCATGGGCTCGACCGCGTGGTGCTCGACGCCGGCGGCCGCCACTACTTCGCCAAGGACGCGCACATGACACCCGACGCGGTTCGGCGCGGCTACCCGCGCTTCGACGAGTGGAAGGCGATCCGCGACAGTGTCGATCCCGACCGGGTCTTCCAGAGCGACCTCGGTCGCCGCCTCGGACTGATCTGACCGCAACCCACGTGAGATCGAAGCGACACAGGAGACCCATGGAGAACGCACTCGGCCAACCGCAGACCATCGTGCTGTTGGGCGGAACCAGCGAGATCGGGCTGGCCATCACCCGCCAGTTGATCGGACCGACGACAGGCACGGTGGTGCTCGCGTGTCGCGACATCGATCGCGGCGAGCGAGCGGCTGATGGCCTGCGGCATCATTCGCTCGCGGTCGAAGTGGTTCACTTCGACGCCGCGGCCACCGACACGCATGCTGACATCGTTCGATCCCTGTCGCAGTCGTACGGCGACATCGACGTGGCGATCATCGCCTTCGGCCTGCTTGGCGAGGGAGATGTCACCTCGATCGATCCCGTCGCGGCGGTCGAGATCGCCCAGGTCAACTTCACCGGTGTCGTCTCGAGCACCATTGCCATTGCCAATCAGATGCGACAGCAAGGACACGGATCGATCGTGATGCTCAGTAGCGTCGCGGGCGAGCGAGTTCGTCGCGCCAACCCCGTGTACGGCGGTAGCAAGGCCGGCATCGACGGCTTCGCCCAGGGGCTCGGCGACGCCTTGGCCGACGATGGTGTGCACATGTTGATCGTGCGGCCCGGCTTCGTCCACACCAAGATGACGACGGGTCGCAAAGCAGCGCCGTTCTCGACGACGCCGGAGAACGTGGCCGACGTGACGGTACGAGCACTGCTCGCGCGCCGGCGCGTGGTGTGGGCGCCACCACTGCTGCGGTACGTCTTCAGCGCGCTCCGTCATCTGCCCGGCCCCGTGTGGAGACGCCTGCCCCTTGGCTGACGCCGATGTTCCGACGATCGAGCAGCTTGCCGACGAGATGATGTCCGTCGGTGTGCGCCGCGTGCACGTGCTCGCCTGGCGCGACCTCGACGACCCCGACGCCGGCGGCTCGGAAGTGCATGCCGACGAATTCATGCGACGGTGGGCGGCGGCCGGGTTGGACATCACGCATCGCACCTCGGCGGCTCTCGGGCAGCCGGCTACAGCGACGCGCAACGGCTATCGCGTCGTGCGCCGCGGCAGCCGGTATTCGGTGTTCCCGCGCGCTGTTGGCAGCGAGTGGGTGCGACGAATGGGTCCCTACGACGCGCTCGTCGAGGTCTGGAACGGCGTGCCGTGGATGAGCCCGGTGTGGTGCCGAAAGCCGCACATCACCTTCCTCCATCATGTGCATGGTCCGATGTGGGATCAGTTGCTGCCCAAACCACTCGCCGGTGTCGGCCGCGCCATGGAGGCTCGGTTTGCGCCACCGTTCTACCGGCGAACCCTCACGCTGACACCGTCGGACGCCACCCGCGATGACCTTCTCGGCCTCGGCTTCCGTGCCGATCGCGTGGTTGCGGTCAACAACGGTGTCGACCCCATGTTCCAACCCGGGGGTCAGCGCAGCGCCGTGCCACTGGTCGTGTGTGTCGCGCGCCTGGCACCGGTGAAACGGCAGGACGAACTGATCGAGGCGGCGGCAATCGCCCGCAAGCGCGTGCCGAACCTGGAGGTGGTGATCGTCGGCGACGGACCGTTGCTGCCGGCTCTCGAGGCGCGAGTGGCGGCTCATGACGCGGGGGAGTGGATCACCTTTGCCGGCCGCCTCGGCCATGCCGACCTGATCGCTCATTACCAGCGCGCCTGGCTGGTCAGCAGCGCGTCGCTGGCGGAGGGGTGGGGCCTGACCATCACCGAGGCGGCAGCATGCGGAACACCCGCGGTCGCCACCGACGTCAGTGGCCACCGAAGCAGCGTCATCGATGGCGTGACCGGAGTGTTGGCCCCACTCCAACAGCTCGGCGACGCCATCGCCGACGTGCTGCTCGACGATGAGCGACGGAGCACGCTGGCCGCCGCCGCCTTGACACGCGCCCGGTCGTTGACGTGGGACGCGTCTGCACGAGGGATCCTTGCCGGACTGCACGGCCAAGTGATGCGGCGCGCCCGTCGCTAGCGCGGCAGCAGCCTGGTGGCCAGCTTCAGCGCCCGCAATGCACCCTGCTTGGCGATCGTCCGGTGGTGCGACCGACCGGCTTGCGCGGTCTCGGACCGGTTGCGCAGGAACCAGTCGTAGCTATCGGCCAGCATCTCCTCGTTCGACCACTTCGGCTGCCAACCGAGGGCACCGCGCACATGGTCGATGTCGAACCACAGTGACTTCGAGTACATCAACCAGTGGTACGGGGCGAACGGGGCGAGGTGGGCGAATGCTGCCGCCTTCATCAGCGCGGCAGCCGGTGCGGCCGGCAGCGATCTGACACGCGAGCCCGTGTCTGCGTGGTCGCACAGCGACTCGAGCGACTCGCGCATCGTGCCGAAGCGGTCGGTGCCGGCGTTGAAGACAGCGGCGCCCGGTGCACGCGCGGCCAGCACACAGACCTCGGCGAGATCGTCGGCGTGGATGAACTGGTAGCGGTTGTTGCCAGCGCCGAGCACGAAGATGTCGGCGCCGTCGGCGACCCACTCGAAGAGGATTCCGAAGATCCCGAGGCGACCGTGACCGAGGATGGTACGCGGGCGGATGATCGTCACATCGAGACCGTTGGCCACCGCCTCGAGGCAAGCAGACTCCGCGGCGACCTTGGCGCGGCCGTACGCCTCGACCGGCAACGCCGCCGTGGTCGGCAGCACGGGATTGCTCGCCGGCACACCGAAGACCGCACTCGACGAGGTGTGCACCACCTTGCCGACGCCGGCTCGGATCGCCGCTTCCAGCAACAGCGTCGTGCCGTCGACGTTGACGGTGCGGAGCAGCTCTGCGTCCTTCGCCAACGGGACCTGGGCGACGTTGTTGAACACCACGTCGCAGCCCTCGACGGCACGAGCCACCACGGCACGATCGCGGATGTCGCCCTGGATCAGCTCCACACCTGCCGGTCGGTCGTCGGAGTCGTTCAGGTCGAGTACACGCACCCCGTGCCCGTCCGCGGCCAGCCGGCGCACCAGCAGTGACCCGAAGTACCCACTGCCTCCGGTGACCAGGCTGACCGTCACAGCTCGATGCCTTGCTCGACGCACCACCGAATGCTGGTGCGCATCCCGTCGTAGAGGCTGACCCGTGGCACGTAGCCGAGTTCGCGCCGCGTGACGGAGATGTCGCAGGCGATGGTGTGGTTCATCTCGCCGAGCACGTGCAGTTGCTGCTGGTAGCGCCCGAGACCCTGCACGATCCGGTCGCCAAGCTCGGCGAGCCGCCCAGCGATGGCGGGTAGTCGGGTCGACGGCGGCTTCACACTGAACCCCTCGTCGGTGAGGGCTCGGCCGACGGTGTCGACGATCTCGTTCACGGTGTACGCAGTCTCGTCCGCCACCCAGTACCCGCGGGCCTTCGCCGCCGGTGTCAGCTCGGCGGCGATGATCCCGTCGACGAGGTTGTCGATGTAGACCATCGACCGTCGTTGCTCACCATCGCCCACGACCGGGAACCGCCCGGCACGCACGAGCCGGAAGAACGTCGTCTGGCGTGCCGGCTGGAACGGTCCGTAGAACCACGGCGGCCGCACGATCGTCGCGTCGAGTCCTCGGGCGATCGACTCGAACACCGCCAACTCGGCCCGCATCTTCGACCGTCCGTAGCCGAGGTACGGGTGGTACGGCTCGATGGCCCGAAACGTGTCGCCGGGGTGCGGGTTGGTGCCGAAGGGGCTGTTCGACGAGACATGGACCATGCGCCGCACACCGTGATCGAGGGCGGCCTCGGCGACGTGACGCGCACCCAAGACGTTGATCTCGAAGAACTGTCGAGTCGTGCTGGGGTGGATGATGCCGGCTGTGTGGATCAGGTCGACATCGCGGCCGGTGCCGTGCAGGAGCCGGGCAGCGGTGTCGGGCTTGCCGATGTCGCCGATCACGACCTCGACATTGCCGAGGGCAGCCAGGGCCTGCGCTTCGGCCGTGGTGTGCGCGAGCAATCGCAACCGTCGCCGCGCCGGATCGGCGAGCAGCCGGTGTACCAATGCCCGCCCCAGCCAACCAGAGGCGCCGGTGATGGCCGTGACCGCGGGGGCGGCGAAGCGATCACCCATGAGGTTGCTCCGTGGCCGCGAACCGGCGGGCGTTGCGGATCGCCAGCGCCATCACCGTTCCCTGTGGGTTCACCCCGGGCGCCGTGGGGAGCAGCGAGGCGTCGTTGACCCAGACGTTCGTGGTGCCGTGCACCTGCCCGAACGAACTGGCGCCGCACTTGGCGAGGTCTTCGCCCATCGGCACGGTCGAACACAGGTGCACCGTCATCACGCTGGCACGCGCCGCGGAGAACGCCGACGACATCGCGGCCAGGTCGGCGCGGGTACGAACGAGGGGAGCACCCCGAAACGACGGATACACCTCCTCGGCACCGGCCTCGAGCATCAGCAGCGCGAGGCGAGTCAGCCCGCTTCCGAGTAGGGCACGGTCGCGCCGTGTCAGCCCATAGGTCACGATCGGGTCGCGCAGCCCGCGTACCGCCCGCACCCGGCCTCGGCCCTCGCTGGTGATCGCTGCGTAGTAGATGCTGATCCGTCGCCAGTCGGTGACTGCACGCGAGAACGTCGACCATTGATCGCTCAACGCCAGCGCCACCAATCCCGGCTGACTCGCCGAGCCGCCGAACGACAGGTCGGGTGCGAACTCCTTGACCTGGTGCACGGGGACGTCGTCGGGCACGTTGAGCTCGTCGGCGAATCGGGCAGCGAGCTTCACGGTCGGGTGCACGGCCAGCGATCGACCGATGTGGCCAGAGATGCGCGAGCGTTGCAGCAACGCCGGCGATTGGATCGCGCCAGCGCACACGAAGACGTACCGGAAGGTGATGCTGCCGTGTCGCCCACCCGGCAACGTCGTGGTCGCCCGCTTGGCAAGACCACCAACCATCACCAACGCGTCGATGCGACAACCGGTGATCAGCCGCGCCCCGGCCGCCACGGCCCTCGGCAGGTAGGTGCGAGTCATGCTCTGACGAATGCCGCCTGCGGCATCGCCGCCGGGGTATTTCATCCACCGCGGGATCTCGCTGTGTTGCCAGCCGAGTCGCTCCGCGCCGCGTCGCAACACCTCGCTCGGCGCGCTCGCTGGGCCGGGCACGGTCGTCACGCTCAGGGCCGACTCCACCTCGTCGGCGATGGTGGCGATCTCGTCGTGGTCGAGATCGGCGATGCGGTACTCGGCGGCCCATCGATGCAACACCTCGTCGGGCGGGCGGCGGTACAGCCCGCTGTTGATCTCCGTGCCGCCACCGGCGCAGCGACCCTCGGTATAGGCAATCGACGGCAGCCCGAGCGCGACCGTGACACCGCCGGAGCGATACTGCCGATCCATCTGCTCGAGCGAGAACGGCACCACCTCGCCCTGGTCGACCCACTCGCCTTCTTCGACGATCAGCACGTCGAAGCCGGCCTCGGCCAACACGGCGGCGGTGGTGGCCCCGCCGGCGCCGGAGCCGACGACCAGCACTTCCGCATCGAGGTGCTCGGTCGCCGTCGTGGGGATCATCGCGGTGCTCCGGTGGGCATCGTGTCGGGCCAACGCTCCCAGATGTAGGCGTATCCGAGCGAACGCACCAGTCGCGGGTACTCTCCGAGCAGTGGAAGCGGCCTGGCGACCAGGAATCGCAGCACGGTGCGGCCAACGGCGACCGCGAGCAGGACCCGGTAGAACAAGCCGATCACCATGACGCCGAACCGGGTGAAGCTGGGCACCGTCGCCATCCGTCGTTCGATGAACTGCACCACGTCGTCGCGCCGTGCGGACGGCAGTTGCGGCAGATCGGCGGTCAACAGGTGCTCGGCGAACGGGCCGACGATCCTGCCGAGACGGAGGTGACGCGAGTCCGGGTTCATGCGAGCCGGTCAGGTTAGCGGTGTGGCCACGTTGTTGTGATGAGAGGGTGGGGG
>JAYVOI010000320.1:0-3356 GCA_043758005.1 Ilumatobacteraceae bacterium | reverse complement strand
AGACGAACAACGGGAAGGCGGTGTACAAGAAACGCGGGCGGGCCGTGACGGTGTTGGGTAACAACATCAGAGCCAGGATCCCGATGCTGTAGGCCAGCATGGGTGGTGGCAGCGGCTTGCGTTTGACGAAGTAGATCATCAACAGCATCGCCATCACCGAGGCGGCGGTGATGATGTTGGTCGGTGACGTCAACGGTCGGGCGAAGGCTTCGAACGTCTTGCGGATCGCGGTCAACCCGTAGCTGGCACCCTCACCCCACGCCTCGCTCTGGACCCGAAACCACACTCCTGCCTCGCCTGTGTGATGGCCGAGCCACAGCTGGAAGGCGACGAAGCCCACGGGTGCCAGCACGGGTGCCGCGAGTGATCGCCAGGCGCGGTCGTGGCGGATCGCCAGAATGGACGCGACGGCGCAGGCCAGCGCGAGCGCCAACCCGTTCGGTCGGGTCGCCGTGCCAAGGGCAGCCAGCAGACCCGCAGCCACCCAACGTTCGTTCATCAGGCACCACAGGCACCCCATGGCGAAGACCAACAGGAGCGCTTCGGTGTACGCGAACGACAACACGAAGCTGCCCGGGAACACCGCACCGAGCACCATCGCCTTGGCTGCGATCTGATCGCCGTACAGCTGGCGGGCGATCACGCCCAGTAAGAAGACGGCGATCGCTCCGAGCACGAAGTTGGTGGCCAGAGCGGCCGCCGTGTCGCCGGCGGGGAGCACCTTGTCGACCACCCGTACCAGCATCGGGTAGGTCGGGAAGAACGCGGCGCGGGCATCGGGCACGAAGTACGTCACATGGGGTTGGACGTGCCGCGGGTAGCCGTTGCGGACGATCCGCAGGTACCAGATCCCATCCCACGACGACAGCACGTCGAGCATCGGCCCGAGAGCCGACTTCGGCGTCGCCCGGCCGACCAGGTTCGGATCCGCAAATGGGACGTTCGGAAGCCCTTTGACCTGGTCGATGTCCTTGCGGAGCTCGGCCGCAACGATTGCGGCGCCCGCCAGCACGCAGAGTCGTGAGTAGATGTAGACCAACCCGGCCTTGCGCAAGATGCGATGCCAGCCGGTTGACGGGTCGTCAACGGCAGCGTGTTGTGGTCCGTGGGTTTCTGTCATTGGTGGTCGACGGGCCTGGGAGGGCCGGACGAGAAGCTAACAGAGGCCACCGATCACCATTGCGCCATGGGCAAGATTCTCTGGCGGGGCCCGAATGCGGGCGGCCGGTGGCCGTCGAGTTGCAACAATTTCACGACTCGCCCGCGTTGACCCGCATAAGGAGCGAGGAGCTCGAGCATGCGCTCGTCAGTGCCTCGCGGCTCGCCGGCCAGGGCAAATGACACCAGGTTCTTGAGATGGAAGTCACCGACCGCAACCGCGTCGGGATCGCCGATCGCCGAAGCCAGCACCGACCCGATCGTCCATTTCCCGATGCCGGGCACCAACTCCAACTTGGCAGACAACTCGGCACTGGGCAGTTCGGCCCAGCCCCACAACTTGCCGGCGTGCTTGGCGATCGCCCGCAGGGCTTCGGCGCGCTTGGCCTCGATGCCGAGCGGATGGAACCACCACGCCGGATGCCCGGACAGCACAGCGGGCGATGGCGGCAGGGTCAGGCCCGGCGCCCGCTCGGCAACGGGGCCGGGCGCCGGTTCGCCGAGTCGCCGGCACAACCGATGCCACTGGCGGACTGCTTCGCCGGCGGTGATCCTCTGGCCGATCACGGTCGGCACCAGCTCGTGATACAGCATGTGACTGGCCCCGAAGCTCACCTCTGGGTGGTTCCGCTGGGCGCGCAGCACCGACGGATGTGCCTCGTCGAATCGGTGCCCCGGATCGTGCACGCCGGTCATTGCGGCCACGCGTCCCAACATCCATTCCCGGCCCTCACCCCACGCCTCGGCATCGACCGTGTCCCCGCGCCACGTGATGTGCAAGGTCGCGGCTCCACCCGGCGTGTACGACGCCCTCCAGAAGTCACCGTGCGTCAGCCTGGTCGTTGGGTCGCCCGACCCGAATCGATACGCCGAGAGACACGCCGCTACGGGGCTGCGCCGCCCGGCTGTGCTGACACCTCTCGCCACGAGGCGACGGTAGCAAGTGGGTGTGACAGTAGCCTCGGCCGCTGTGGGGGAGACCGTCGATGGACAGCCCGAGGGCGAGCGGCACTTCCGACGGAACCTCACGGCAATCGTCGCTCTCGGGGCGCTGTTGCGAATCGTCCGATTCGTGGCGACCAAGTGGGACACACGACTGCTGTTGAACGACTCGCTGTACTACAGCGCGCAGGCACAGCAGCTGGCGCACGGGGTGTGGTTCCGCGAAGTGTTCGTCGATCGGCCGGGAGCAGAGCACGGACCGCTGACATCGACGCTCATGTCCTTCGTGAGCTGGGGGAGTGACCCGTTCAACCGGCAGCGAATGGTCACCGTCGTCTGTGGGGTCGCGACCGTGGTGATCATCGGGCTGGTCGGCCGGCGCGTCGGTGGTGCGCGAGTCGGGCTGGTCGCCGCCGCAGTCGCCGCTGTCTACCCCAACCTGTGGATCAGCGACGGCTTGGTCATGTCGGAGAGTGTCAGCTGCCTGCTGATCGCATTGGCACTCTGGGCAATCCTGGTGTGGGCCGATACGCCCACGATGCGCTCGGCGGTGTTCATCGGCGTCGCCATCGGTCTCGGTACCCTGGCGCGCAGCGAAGTGGTGCTGTTCGTGCCGGCGGCGGCCCTCGTCCTGTGGGTCGTCGGCAGGCGAGCTGGCCTGGAGCACCCCTGGACCCACGTGCTGGCCGCTGCAGGGGTCGCAGTTGCTCTGCTGGTGCCGTGGACGATCTTCAACCTGGCGCGCTTCGAGAAGCCCATCGCCTTGACGACCAACGAGGGTGGCGCGTTGCTGGGCGCGAACTGTCCCGACACCTACTACGGGCCTGTACAAGGCGGTTGGTCGCTGCTCTGCTTGGTCAACGATCCCGGCAACTCCGCCGCCGAGGACCCGTCGATGCGCGCAGCCCGGCAGCGGCGGGAAGCGCTCAGCTACGTACGTGACCACGTGTCGAGCGTCCCGCGCGTCGTGCTCCAGCGCGTGGGTCGATCACTCGATCTCTTCGCGGTCCACGACATGGTGCGCGGCGACGTGGGTGAAGAACGCGAGCGGTGGGCCGCTTGGGCCGGCATCGCCTCGTTCTGGCTGCTCGCGCCCATCGCCGCGATCGGTGCGATGTCGACTCGACGCCGCGACCGGGCCGTGCTGTTGATCCCGGTGCTGATCGCCATGTTCACGACCGTGGTGATCTACGGCGGCCATCGCATTCGCTCATCAGCGGAGCCGTCGATCGTGATTCTCGCTGCTGTCGCGATCG
>JAYVOI010000319.1:0-3359 GCA_043758005.1 Ilumatobacteraceae bacterium | reverse complement strand
CGGCACCAACGATCTGCTGGCGTTCCTCACGTTCGTCGAGCACCACAAGCCCGGCAGCAGCGTCAACGCCATCGTCGAGAACTACTCGTCGCACGGCGCCTACGTGCGAATTGGCGACGTGAAGGGGTACGTGCCGTTGAGTCTGATGGCCGACCCGGCGCCGCGCAGCGCCCGCGAGTTCATGAAGATCGGTGAATCGATCACTCTCGTCGTCGAGAGCTTCGCCCCGGCTCGCCGCAGCATCGACCTGGCGATCCCGACCATGACGACCATCAAGACTCCGCCGCCGGAGGTCGAGGTCAAGCCGAAGCGGGTGTCGAAGAAGGCAGCGAGCAAGGCGGCCGTCGTGTCCGTCGTGTCCGTCGAGGCTGCCCCAGAGCCTGAACCGAAGGCGTCGCCGAAGAAGCGGGGTGCGAAGAAGGTCGTTGCAGAATCGAAGCCAGCGGTGAAACCGGCAGTCGAGCCGGCAGTCAAGCCGAAGGCTCGGGCCAAGAAGGCTGTGGCAGCGGCTCTCCCGGCCCCCGTGGAGCCAGCGGCCGATCCGACACCCGTCGTCGAGTCGCCGGTTGCCGCGACGCCGCCCAACAAGCGCGGTGGAAGAAAGCCGGTCGTGACACCAGCGGCCGAGCCAACGGTCACCGAGGTGGCGGCGACCAAGCCAACTCGACGCCGCGCCCGGTCGGCGTAGTTCGCTACGGTCGCAGCTGTGCGGATCGCAACCTGGAACGTCAACTCACTGAAGGCTCGCCTCGAGCGCGTCGAGCAATGGCTCGTCGACATGCAGCCCGACGTGTTGTGCATGCAGGAGACCAAGCTCTCCGACGAGGCGTTCCCTGCGTTGACGTTCATGGGGATGGGGTACGAGACCGCCCACCACGGCCAGGGGCAGTGGAACGGTGTGGCGATCCTGTCGAAGGTCGGTCTCAGCGACGTGGTGATGAACTTCGCCGACGGCGACCCCGACCCCGACGCGCGAATCGTGTCTGCGGTCTGCGGAGGCGTGCGGGTGTCGAGCGTGTACGTGCCCAACGGCCGTTCCCTCGACGACGATCACTATCAATACAAGCTCAGGTGGTTGGCGCAGCTGCGTCAGCACGTGGCCGCCACCAGTTCACCCGACGACGCAGTGATCGTCGCCGGCGACTTCAACATCGCGCCGACCGACATCGACGTGTACGACCGGGCGAAGTTCGTCGGCGCAACTCACACCAGCCCTGCCGAACGTGCCCTGCTGGCCGAACTCTGCGACTGGGGGATGGTCGACCTGTTTCGCCAGCACCACGACGAGCCCAAGTTGTACAGCTGGTGGGACTACCGGGCGGGAGACTTCCACCAGGGCCGCGGATTGCGGATCGACCTCGTGCTGGGCAGTCACTCCGTCGCCGAGCGCTGCTCGTGGGCGGTGATCGACCGCAACGCCCGCAAGGGACAGTCGCCTTCGGATCACGCCCCGGTCATCGTCGAGCTGGACTGACCGGCGCTGCCGACCGTCTGCGGCAGGGGTCGCAACTTGGCGGCCGCGTGCGGTGTGAGGCCGAGGCGTTGGGCAAGGTCGTCGGTGCTGGTCGGCGGATGCTCCAGTAGTCCGCGCAGCACGAGGTCGCTGCAGATGGTGAGCTCGGCGACGGCGGCGCCGCGGGCGATCAGCCGCCGCCAGGTCTTCAAGTCGGCGAGCGGGTCGACGGGGCGGACCCGGCCGGCACGCATTGGCGGCGGAACCAGGGCGTCGCTGGCGATCGTCGCCTCGACCGCTGCCAGCCACGGGCTCGGCCGGGTCGAGTTGCCGCGCCGCGACTCCGCACGGGTGATCACGAGGTGATCGACCGCCCGAGTGATCGCGACGTACAAGAGCCTGGCTTCTTCATCCTGCTGTGCGGCAGAGACTGCCGAACTGTGCGGGATCAGGCCGTCCTCGGCTCCGGCAATGACCACGACCGGCCATTCGCGACCCTTGGCGCCATGAAACGTCAACAGCGAGACAGCGCCGTCGTCGGCCTCGGTGTCGAGATCGTCGAACGGGGCGCGCGCGTCGACCCAACTCCGGAAGCCTCCGGGTTCTTGCGATGTCAGGAAGCGGTCCACTTCCTCCGCGACTCGGCGCCGAATGGGATCGTGATGGGTGAACTGCTCGTCCGCCCACAGTGCCAATGCCTCGCGGCTCGTCATCCGGTACGCGTCACCGACGGCGATCTCCAGCGGAGACCGCCCGACGGCGCGCTGCGTGGCGACTCCTGCCCCGCTCAACGCGGCCTCGATCGACACGAGTTGATCGTTGGTCCGAGCCAGCACGGCGACACCGGATGCGCTGTGGTGGTGCAACGAGTTGCGCACGAAGGCGGCGATCGCGGCCGCCTCGGCCTCGGCAGTGGGGAACGACTCGATGCGAAGCGGCAGCCCATCGCCGCGGTTGCTGGCCGTGTCGTCGCGTTGACCACTGGCACTCAGCGCGGCCGCGCCGGCACTGACGACCTGTGGCGAGCACCGATAGTTGGTCGTGAGCGAGATCACCGTCACGCCCGGATAGGCGCGCTCCACCTCGGTCATCGTGGTGTGGTCGGATCCGTTCCATCCATAGATCGCCTGTCGTGGATCGCCGACCAGGCAGATGTCGGGCCGGTTGCCACGCCACGCCTCCAGCAGGGCGTGCTGCAGCGGGTTGAGGTCTTGTGCCTCGTCGACGAAGAAGTGACGGAAGCGCCAGTGCACCAATGACCTGAACGCAGCATCGGTCTCGACGGCGCGCAGGTTGAGATCGAGCAGGTCGTCGAAGTCGACGACACCGCGCCGCCGTTTCAGGCGCTCGTACGCAGCAGCGAGGTCGACGAATCGGCCTGACGGCACCGCCCCCCGCCGGCGGGCGGCGCGCGACTCGCGCTCGTAGTCGGGAGGGTCGATTCGGCGTGCTCGAGCCCAGTCGATGTCGGTCATCGCCGGATAGGCATCCAACTCCAGCCGGATCTCCTTGAGACACTCACGCACGAGGCGAACGCGATCGGGCGCGAGCGATGGCATCGACTCGTTGCGTGTCAGGGCCCGATCGCGCAACAGGCGCAAGGCGATGCTGTGAAAGGTGCCGGCCTCGATCGATTCGTGGATCTCGAGCCGTCGCAGCCGGCGCCGCAGTTCGCCGGCGGCGTCGCGGGTGAAGGTCAGCACGGCGATGTGGCGCGGTTCTGCCTGTCTCGTCTCGATCCGGTAGGCGATCCGACGAGTCAGCACCATGGTCTTTCCCGAACCCGCCGAGGCGACGATGGCCAGCGGCGCGGCATCGCTTTCGACCGCGCGCCGCTGGGCGGCGTCGAGCCCCACCAGCAGTCGATCCACGGTCATGGCGACACGATACGGCGCCTCGACCGCCG
>JAYVOI010000318.1:0-7880 GCA_043758005.1 Ilumatobacteraceae bacterium | reverse complement strand
TCGAACATCGCAACCTCCCGGAACACCATCGCCGCCTCTCGGACTGTCAACAGGAGCGGCGATCCTCACCCGTCACAGCACCGAACTGACGGACCCCCAGGGTGGTCCCATCACTGGCGGACAGGTGGTCCCATCACACTGGCGGAACTCACATCAAAGTGGCCCCATGCCACTGTCGGGCGACAGGCGGCCCTTGCACGACCGACGAATGCTCGACGCTTCAAACACGATCCGTCACGCTCATGTCAGCTCGAACGGGGAACCGACGCGCTACGGCGGGCAAAGCGAGACGCTGAACGGCGATGCCGCCCGGAAGGGCCTTCTCCGTTATCCGGCAATCTCGGAGCTACAACATCGTCCGATCTCGACGATTGTCTTCGACATGTTCGAAGCGCAGACTGGACTGCACGAGCGGCGGAGTCCCCTTCGCCGCAAACGCTACGACTCAGCGGCAGACGAGAGGTTGACGATGACTATCCACCATTGCCCGTATTGCGAGTTGCGCTTCGAGAACCGAAGCGAACTCGAAGATCATGTCTCCACCGACCACGCGTCGCGTCGAGACGGTTCGCCTGGCTCGTTGCGGTACCCGATCGCCAGCCGATGAGGCTCGTGGCAGAGTCTGATGCCCACACTATCGCTGCACGAAGCGGAGACCTGCACGTCGACCTCGCGTTGAACAAGCCGAACGTGACACGGCTTCAGCGGGTGCGCGGCTACCCAGCCGTGTCCATCCTGCTGGCGAGCGGGTCAACTAGCCGGCAGACCCGCACGCGGTTAGCTAAGTTGGTCCAAACGGCAACCGCAAGGCTGCTCGGGGAGTTCCCCCGCCCCGCGGTGCAGCGGCTCGTCGACGACCTGACCGTCATGGCCGATACCGCCAAGGTCGGGCCGGGCCACCCGGGCCTCGCCCTGTACGCGAACCGCCACCTCGCGGCCGCCATCGTCCTACCTTTCGCCGCCCGCGACCGGGTGGTGATCGACGAGACCTTCGCCACCCGCGACCTCGTGCATGGCCTGCTACGCAGCCCCCGCTGCCAAGTGCTGGTCTTGGGCGGGGACATAACCCGGCTCTACACGGGCGTCGGTGCCACGCTGACCGAGGTTACCGGCAACGGTTTCCCAGTACTCGGTGCACCTGATCCCCCTTGCGAACCGACACGCTTGGGCATCGACCGCTCCGACGTACGAGACACCCGCCAGCACCGGCAACTCCAAGCCGTTGACACCGCCTTGGCTGAACACCTCTACCACAACCAGCCTCTGCTCGTTGTCGGAGCCGGACGTCGCCTCTCGCTGTTTCGTCAACGCTCACACCACCGTGCCCGCATCACTCAGACGGTTCCCGGCAGTTTCGAACGACGATCAACCAGCGATCTCGCCCAGCTGATCGGGCCACCCCTCGGCCGGATCCTCGAGCAACGCCACCACGAAGCCCTCGCCGAACTGGATCGGGCGGCTGGGGCAAGGCGCTACGCATCCGGAATCGATCACGCATGGGCATCCGCCAACGAAGGCCGCTGCACCCTCGCTGTCGTCGAGGAGAACTACACCTACGCAGCCCGGATCGAACCAGACACGAATCGCCTCGTCTACGCCACTGATGTCGAGCACCCCGACGTCGTCGACGACGTCGCCGACGAAATCATCGAAATCGTGCTGGCCAAAGGGGGCCGGGTGGCCATCGTTCCCGACGGCACGATCGCCGCGCAAGGCCACATCGCCATGGCTCTTCGACACTAACGACCCATCCCAGTTCCCCTTCAAGAAAGGACTCGCGATGTCTACCGACATACCGTCGAACCCCGTCAACGTGGCGCCCACCGGACGACTCGTGAACAGTCACGCGAGTTCGAAGCGGACCGGGTCGGCGCGGCCATGCCGGCGAAGGCCAGGCCCTAGCGCGGGCCACTGAACAAGATCGAGCGACACGCGATGAACGTGCCGCTGAACGTCAACCCCACCCAGACAGCGGCGTACACCGTCAACCCGCTCACCGGCCACAAGGTCCGCTTCGCCCGCCTCTTCATGACCCACCCACCGATGAACGCGTCGAACGCCTACGGGAGACCAGCCCGGTGACGGTCTCGTGAGCTGCGAGAACGACTACTTGCTGGAAGAACCTCTACTCAGGCCATCCGGACACCACGATGCAGCGACGCAGAGACCCAGCCACGCCCGACCCGACCGCCAGAACCGAGCCTCACCACCCGCGTGGACCACGGCTCGTCACACGGCGCCATCAACAACCCCGAACCAACCCACTCGGTGCCGATTGCCCGGCGATCACCCGACGCCCACGCCCCGTTCACACCGGCCAACTGAGGATCCATTCAACCAGCGGCACTTGCCGCAAGGAGCACCCGTCATGGCCAATCTCGTGTTCGGCCTCGTTCTGCTGATCGTTGCCGCCATTCTCGTCATTGTCACCCGAGCGGCACGCCGCTCAGGGAGGTCAAAGTCCACGATCATCGACGTGGGTCAGGGCCGACAGATCACCATGGGCAGCGCAGTAGTCGGCCGAGTCGGACTCCTCGGCGCGCTCGCCGTCGGCGTGGTCGGAGGTTTCGTGTTCCTTTCGTCGTTCGTTCGGGTGGTACCGGCCAACACCGTCGGCATGCCCACCACCTTCGGCAAGGTCGGTACACCACTGAACGCCGGCCTGCATATCACAGCACCCTGGACAACTGTCACCGAGTTCTCGACCCGTACACAGGAACTGTCGATGCTTCGCGCTCCGGACGAGGGCGACATGACGAAGGACGACAGCGTCACCGTCATCGCATCGGGTGGAGGATCGATGGCGGTCGACATCACCGTACGCTTCGCGCTCATGCAGGACCAGGCAGCCGAACTGTTCAAGCAGGCAGGAACCCTGCAACTCGTGAAAGACCGTTTCGTGCGCCCCGACGCACGCGAGGTCGTACGCAACGTGTTCGGCCTCTACACCGCGGAAGAGGGCTACAGCACCAAACGTGCCGAGCTCGCGACCAAGATCACGGACCAGCTCAAGCCCCGGCTCGCCGCACGCGGCGTCGTCGTCGATTCGGTGAACGTACGCGACGTTGCGCCCGACACCCAGCAGCTCGCCGCCATCAACGCCATCCTCCAGAGCCGCAACGAGGCGGCCAAGGCCCTCGAGGACCAGAACAAACAGACCACCGAAGCCGAGACCCGCAAGCAGGTGGCCACGCTCGACAAAACGGCGGCGGTCACCAAAGCCGAAGCCGACGCAGCAGCGGTCACCATCGCCGCCCAGGCACAGGCCGACGCCAACGCCAAGATCGCCGCATCGCTCACCCCAGCCCTCGTCGACCTCGAAAAGACCAAAGCCTGTGCAACCGCCATCGCCCAGACCAAAGCCCAGGTGGTAAACGTGTGCGCCGGCAGCGAGACCGCCTCGCCCACCTCGGTCATCGTGGACGGCCGCGGAACCGCCTCGCCCACCTCGGTCATCGTGGACGGCCGCGGAACCGCCGCAACTGCGGCTACAGCCCCGAGGGCCCCGTAGCACCTCGTCTCACAACCGCTGATCCACCAACCCTCGGTCGCGGAACGTGCCGGGCAGCCGCGAACCCGAGCCCGAGCGATGGCCTTGGTGCCTGACGTAGAGGATCGAACAACTGCGACCTCCTCCATAGCTTCATGGGTAAGTTGGTCATACACACGAAAACGTCGGAGGGGCATCGACTGCGGGTGTGTTCCTTCCCGGAATTCAGGCGGCCGCGTCCGATCCGGCCAACAACACGAGGTACTCGGCCTCCCACGAGCCCCGGCATCCCTTCGTGCGTCGCGTTGGTGACGGCTGCAAGACGCCACGCTGGCACTGAGCTTGAGGCTGATGGCCGCCGCGTGCTGGTGTCGGAACGATGAAACTCACAGTCTGATGGCGTGCGCCGGTGATCGTGCAAGCGTGACCGTCGATGCCACCGCGAGAAGCAGGCCAGTACCCGCGACGAGGTGCCAGCCTTCGCGCACACCGTCGTTGAGGACGAGCCAGCCCAAGACAGACGCCACGACGATCTCGGTCGCCCACATCGCTGCCGTGGCCGAACCGACATGACCGGCTTCGAGCGCACGGGCGTACGACACCAGACCAATCGTTCCGTAGCCGAGCACCGCCCAAGCCGATGGTTCGGTGACCAGACTGACGATCCCGTCGCTGAGGTGTGTCGCCCGGGCCGAGAACAGGCTGCCAGCGAACGCCATACCGGCGACGCTGGCCGCCACCACCGACGGTAACCCTCGTGCCGCAAGGCCGACGATGGCAAGCATAGGTGCGCCGGCCAGCGCGAGAACCCCCACAACGGCGGACGGTGCGATGGAGGTTTGACCCGACGCGGCCGCACCGATCAAGACCAGCCCTACAACCGTCGCAGCGATAGCGGCCTGGTCGGTCCGCCGCAACGGCGTTCGCAATACGACATGGGCGAGCACGACCGTCACCGCGAGGCTGCCCGCCACGATCGTCTGCACCGCGAATAGGGGCAGCCGTCGCAGCGCCATCACGGTCAGGACCCAGGCCACAAGATCACAACCCAGGCCGGCAAGGTAGGGTCCCTGCCGGGCGACTTGCCGGAATGTCGCCCGACCCTCAACGCTGCTGCTCGCTCGTTGGGCGCCGACCGCCTGCAACACTGCCGCGGCGCCATAGATCACCGCGGCAACGACGGCCGCAGCCAAGGCGACGCTCACACCTGCCACGAGTCCACGACCGTCACTCCCACCCTCGATCCACCGATTCGATGAGTGTGAGGCTGCCCGCATAGCACACGAGATCGTCAGCGCGGTGCACAGCGAGAACCGTACCCGCCGCTGCGATGCCAACGGACCATCGTGGCGACGGTGAAGGAGTGGCATAGTCCTGGACCTCGGGCGCCCAGGCGTCGGCCGTCCGACGCCACTGCGGAGCTGGAGGCCGACGACGGTCGGGCGCGTGAGCCGGACCCGCGAGCAGGTCATCGGGGATACCTCGTTAGCCGGGCCGTGAACCGGGAGGTGGCGAGCGAAGCGGCGCACCACGGCGAGACACCACGCGGCCCAGACGGGGGCCTCGTCAAGGTAGGGGAAGCCACTTCGGCACCGGTCAAGCGGCTGCGGGAAGCGAGATCCAGTCGCTCTCGGTGTGTGGAGTTCGAGTATGAGACGCCCCTCCGACTCGGTCTCGACTCCACGGTTTCGGCCTCGTCGGAGCAACAGCACCGGAGCGATGTCGCACGGGTTACCATGGACGTGGCGATCTACGGCCCGGAACTGTGGGTGGAGCGCGATGGCCACGCGTGGTCGTACTGGGATCGATGGTTCGCCGTCGTGTGCGTCATCGATCACGACGCTGATTGGCGAGCGCTTGAGCAGCATCTGGCTATCGCCCGACGCTGGGCGGCGGTGAGGACGAGGAGCGCCTTTCGCATCTGTGGGACGTCGAGGAGCGTCTCGCGGCAGCAGGCGTGACGGCCGCTGAGTTGGTTGGTGACTCGATCGGTGATCCGAAGGTGCGCGATCGGGCCCGGTCGAAGGTGGTGACGCAGTCCCTGAGCGGTCCGCTCTCCCCGGCGATGCGCAACACGCCGCGTTCTCGGTGGCGAGCGCAGCCGTTGCGCGGCCGGTGGCCCGACTTCCCGGTCGACCCGACGCCGTTCGCGGACGAAGTGTCGGAAATCCTGAACAGTCCGGGCGGCTCCTTCCGGCGGGCGATGGCGCTCGAGCGCTGGACGAGCGACGTCGAGCGGCGCCACGCCGATGTGGCCGTGCGGTTGGCCGCTCGCCGGGGCGCGCTCGCCGCGGGCATCGAGGCGTTCGTGGGAGGACTGCGCGACAGCGACGGTGCGATGGCGTCCACGCTCGGCGAGGTGTTCGCCGGCTCTGGCCGGCTGGACTCGCGTGCGTCGGGCATCACCGCGGAGCTGTTCGTGCGCGATGTGTGCGAGCTCGCCGTGTGGGATGACTACGCCATCCTCTACCAGGGTGAGACGGCGCCGTACGTCACGTTCGGTCCCGACGAGCTGGAGCTGGCCGAGCATCTTCTTCTCGATTTGGAGGTGGAACTGCGGCGGGTTCGCCTGCGCTATTGGGCCGATGAGGCGGTTGTGCAGATCGCCTCCGCGATGATCGGGGCCCGTCGTTTCGACGGGTTCGTCCGGGTCGCGATACGGCTCGGGTGCGAGCACTGGATGCCGATCGCCGCGATCGCGCGAGCCGCGATGTCAGCGCGTCGTGTGACGCTGGCTCGCCAGGTGATGGGCGCGACGATCGCCGGACCCGATGCGCACGGCGAGCATCTCTATCGTCTGTGCATCGAGATCACCGGCCTGCCGCCTGACGTCCTCGAACCATCGCGGCTACGGGTGGTACGATGATCCCGCGGCGTCGGTCCCAGCGATCGACTCGCTGCCGGTCCGGAGGGGATGCGTCGTGATAGCCGACGCCGATCCGTTGTACACACTTCGCGAGATCGACGCGACCGTCGCGTGTGTGCTCGAGGAACTCGGCGTTGTCGTCCCCGACGCCAAGGCTCGCGTGCGGCAATGGCTCGACGAGCGCGCCGAGCGGATGATGCGCCAGCGGCGCTCGTTCGTGGCCGGCGGCTACGTCACCCGCACTCTCGCCGAGCGCCTGGGCATGTGGCTCGCGCAGGAGGCGACCGGGCTGCAGGTCGACCTGCTGCGTGCCCGCACGAACCTGCGCCGTTCGTGGCCGTCGTTTGGTGGGTTACCGGCGGAGGTTCAGGGGCTGGCGATCGACGTGGAGGCCGAACGGTTGCGGTCAGCCGACTGGCACGCCCTCGTCGCCGCTGGCGAACCGATCGCCGCGCAGCTCGGGGTGTGGCGCTACCGCTCGCTGCCGCCCGATGAGCGTCCGGGCGAGGGTGAGATCGACGTCGTGACAGTGCAGGACCGGGCGCTGCTCGAACGAGGCGGTGCAGCTGTTGTCGCCAATACCGCGTGGGGGCGTCCGCCGTTCGAGTGGGCGTACGAGGTGATGGCGACCGTTCACCGTGCCAAGACGGGACAGGCCGGTCGCTTGCTGTGGGTCTGGGCAGATCCGTGGCTGGTACGCACGGCACGGATGCCGACACAGTCGACGGCGCGGGCGCGCTCGGCGATCGCTGATCTCGCCAGTTCACCGAGCCAACGATTGCTCGTCGTCCGGCTGCCGAGATCGTCGATCACGATGTCCGCGCACTTCCTGTGGGACGGGTTCGTGCTGCGCGGACGCTACGCGCCACGGTCGATCGACGATGCTGTTGACTTCCATGCTCGTCACGGCACGCTTCGCCTCGCGGTGATCGATGGTCGAGGATCGCAACTGTTCGAGGAGATCGTGACCTCGTGGGTTGAGACGGTGTTCGCCGCGAACTACATCGGGACAGAGCTGCGGCTCCAGGCGACCGTGACCCGCATCGAGTCGTCCTCGATGATCGCCGAGCTCGATCCGCGCAGCATCGCCCCCCTCCGGCCGTGGTCAAGCTCGTCCGTCGACGAGGACCCGGACCTTGTGCCGCAACGGCTGACCGAGCGATGACGACTGGGCACGCAGCCGGCACATCGCGTTTGGTAGCGCGCGCTACCAACTGCCCGGATCAGACGGACTGGACGGACGAACCGGCGGACAGAACCGCACGTCAGCACACTCGGGCACACTCGCCGGACGAGCAGAGTCACCTCTTTTGCCAAGGTGAGGGTCGCGAGTTCGAATCTCGTCGTCCGCTCCAAGAAGTCGCAGGTCAGCCCCGGTCTCGGCTGGGGCTGAGTTCGTTCGGGCGGCCCATCACGCCCATCGAGTTGCTCATCATCGGCCGGCCCCTGTGGATCGAGTGGGTGTGCAGGGATCGATGCGTGAGCGCCGCCCGGGTTCTTGGGAGCTACGGGTCTACGCCGGCG
>JAYVOI010000317.1:0-7891 GCA_043758005.1 Ilumatobacteraceae bacterium | reverse complement strand
AGCGATCCACTCGTAGACCAGCTTCGAAACCGTGGTGTTCGGACACACGACGATGAACACTGGTGGGGTCTCGTAGCCGCCGGCGCGCAACTCGGTGTCCCAGAACCTGTAGGCCTTCTCGTAGCTCCCGTAGAGGCTTTGCAGCGCGCCCTCCAACGTCGGCGGGATCACCCAGTTCGCAACCTTCCTGGCACTGGCCCGCTTCGGCAGGTCGGCACCGATCTGGCTCCACAGATTGCGATACACCAAGACCTCCGTGCTCGCGTTGTCGTCGACGGGAAGCCGAGGCACCTTGACGATGCCACTCTCGATGGCATCCATCAGCGAGAAGTCGCTGACAACCCAAGGAAAGATGTAGCCCTCCTGGTGGCCCGAACCCGCCAAGTAGAAGGGCGTTGCCGACATGTCGTAGATGGTCTTGACACCGATCTTGCGCTTCACGGCTTGCAACCCCTTGAACCACACCCGCGCATCGGCGTTGCGCTCCTCGGCCTCCTTGTCGAGCCTGTCGACGCCGTCGACGCCAAGCACCTTGTCTTGGTAGCAGTGGTGCGCTTCGTCGTTCAGCACGACGATCTCGTTGCGGCCTCGGCCCATGAAATCGCGGAGCACACGGGCGACCATCTCGTCGCCGGTCTCCTTGAAGGGGTCGACCTTCTTGCCGTAGTTCAGGATCTTGCGTGTGTTGCCGGCGACACCCTGGATCTCCTTGCGATCCTTGGGGATGAACTGGTGATAGTTGGTGATCACTACCTGCGCCTCGGCAAGACCGGTCCACAGATCAGGCGGCACCAGATCGCGTTCGCGGTAGTAGTTGCCCGGATCGCTGGGCAACAGCACCCGAAGCCGATCGCGGATGGTGATACCTGGCGTCACGACCAAGAACCGTTTGCTGAATCGCGCATCCTGCGGCGCGTGCACCTTGTTCAGCGTGTGCCAGGCGATAAGCATCGCCATCACCACGGTCTTGCCCGACCCCGTTGCCATCTTCAGGGCGACACGAGGGAGATTGGCGTTGTGGTCGCTGTTGAGCGGATCGAGTCGCGCCCGATAGTCGGCAGTGCCGTGGCGACCGGCGACCTCTGCCAGAAAGATCGCCGTCTCCGCAGCCTCGCGTTGGCAGAACAAGACGCGATTTTCCTTGCCAGGGTCGGCCCAGTGCTGCATCAGCTTTCGGCTGATGGCGGTGGCGCCGGGGTAGCCCCGGCCACGCCACAGTTCGACTTCGCGACGGATGTCGTTGACCAAGCTGTTGGCTTCGCGACGCTCCCCAGTGGCATCAAAGTCGAGAGCAGCCTGACCCTTTCGGCCGATTTGACCCTTTCTCGCCATGGGGATCGGCGTCCACGACTCGCTCGACCTGCGGCCAGGCAGAAGCGTGCCAGTCGGTGTGCCGTCGTCGCCGATCTCGAAATGGAGGTCCGGCGGATCGTACGGTCCGTTGATGACAGGGTTGGCAAGGCGCTCAGTTTCCGCGACAGCACCCGACACCACGATCGCTACCCTACTTCGACCGACGTTGGCGAGATCGCTTGTCGCGTGCCCGTGCGGTCGCTTGGCAGGCACACTGGTCGATGCATGTCATCCCTCGTCCACCTGCTGCCTCCTCCGGGCGTCGACCCGGCATCGATACTCGATGTGTTCGCGGCGTGGGCGGCCGAGAGTGGTCGGCCGCTGTACCCACACCAGGAGGAGGCAGCGCTGGCGCTTGCTGCTGGAGACCATGTGGTGCTGGCGACTCCAACCGGTTCGGGCAAGAGCCTGGTTGCCATCGCCGGCATCCTGCTGGCGCTCAACGAGGGACGGCGCGCTGTGTGGACAGCGCCGATCAAGGCGTTGGTCGCCGAGAAGTTCTTCGACCTGGTCGATCTGCTGGGTGCGCAGCAGGTCGGACTGGCTACCGGCGACGCGTCGATCAACGCCGATGCACCCGTGCTCGTGTGCACGGCAGAGGTGTTCGCCAACCACGCCCTGGCCACCGGCGCCGCCACCGAGTTCGGGTTCGCCTGCCTCGACGAGTTCCACTACTACGGCGACCCCGATCGTGGATGGGCATGGCAGGTGCCGCTCCTCGAAGCGACGGGCTGTCAGATGCTGTTGGCGTCCGCCACGCTCGGCGACATGAGTGCGATCAGCGCCGACCTCGAGCTGCGATCAGGCCGCCCGGTCACCGAGGTGACGTCCGTCGATCGACCGACCCCGCTGTATCACCAGTGGCGGATGACCACCGTGTCCGACAGCGTGCTCGAGGCCGTCCGCGAGGGCCTGAGCCCCGTGTATGTGGTGCACGCCAACCAAGCCGCAGCGATCGAACGGGCATCGTCGTTGGTCAGCCTCAACGTCACCACCCGCGCCCAGCGCGAGGCAATCGCCGCGGCGATGTCGAGCGTGAAGATGAGCAAGGGGTTCGGCGACACGCTCAGCCGGCTGATCCGCAACGGGGTCGGCGTGCACCATGCAGGCATGTTGCCGCGCTACCGACGCTTGGTCGAACGCCTGGCGGGTGAGGGTCTGCTGCCCGTGATCTGTGGCACCGACACGTTGGGTGTGGGCGTCAACATCCCCATTCGCACCGTGCTGATGACCGCGCTGACGAAGTTCGACGGCACCCGCGTTCGTCGGTTCACCGTGCGCGAGTTCCACCAGCTCGCTGGTCGCGCCGGCCGCCCTGGGTTCGATCCCGACGGTCATGTGTGGGTGCAGGCGCCCGACCACGTCATCGAGAACGCCAAGGCGCTCTCGCGCGCCGGCGACGATCCGAAGGCTCGCCGCAAGGCCGTCAAGGCGAAGGCACCCGAGGGGTTCGTGCACTACGACGAGACGGCGGTGCAACGTCTGATCGCGTCGCAACCCGAGCCATTGACGTCGCGGTTCCGGGTCACCGCCGATCTGGTCGCCAGCGTGCTCGGTCGACCAGATGGCCCGATCGCGCTCAAGCGGCTGCTGCGCACGAACCACGATCCCGAGCCTCGCCGCCGCCAGCACCAGCGACGGGCGATCGCGGTCTACCGCAGCCTCGAAGCCGCCGGTGTCGCCGAACGTCTGCGTGACGGGAACGGGCGGTGCATGGGGGTTCGCGTCGGCTCGCTGGTCGACGGCGAGGATGAGCGCAGCGCCCTGCGGTTCTCGGCGCCGCTGATGCCGTTCGCCATCGAGGTCATCGCCACGATCGATCGCGACGATCCGTCGTACGTGGTCGACGCGATCAGTGTGGTCGAGTCGGTGCTCGATGATCCTCGACAGATCCTGAGGGCGCAAGAGCACGCAGCGAGGGGCGTGGAGGTCGCCAGGCTGAAGTCAGAAGGCATGCAGTACGAGGAGCGGATGGAACTGCTCGAGACGATCACGTGGCCGAAGCCGCTGGCGGAGCTCCTCGACGCCTGCTTCACCGAGTACTTGTCCCACCACCCCTGGGTCGCCGAGATTCCGTCGCCGAAGTCGATCGTGCGCGAGATGCTGGAGGGAGGCGACACGTTCGCCACGTTCGTTCGGCGCTACCGACTCGAGCGCAGCGAAGGTCTGGTTCTGCGATACCTCACCGACACGTGGCGGACGCTCGACCGCTCGTTGCCCGACGGCGTCTACACGCCGACGCTCGAGGATGTCGTCGAGTGGCTGGGAGCCTTGGTGCGCGCTACAGACGCCACGTTGCTCGACGAGTGGGCCGTGCTCGCCGGGCAACCGGTGCACGACCACCTGGCGCTCGACGCACCTGCCGCCACACGCGCCGGCCCGCCGGCAGCATGGCGGACGGCAGTGCGCACCGCCGCGTTCGGATGGGTCGAGTTGCTGTCCTCGCGTTCGTACGCCGCGCTGGCCGAGCGCAGCGGCTGGACCGTGCAGCAGCTCATCGAGGCGATGGCACCGTATTGGGCCGAGTACGACCGACTCGTCATCGACGCCGATGCACGCTCAGCTCAGCAGTTCGCGCTCGTCGAGGAACCAGACCGATGGATCATCACGCAACGGCTGACCGACCCGGACGGCAATGGCGAATGGCGCTTCGTCGCCTCTGTCGATCTCGAGTCGGCAATGAGCGAAGGCGCCCCTACTCTTGTCCTCGACCAACTCGGCACGTACTGATTGCTCACCGCGAGCGAAGACGGTCGAGTAGTCGACGATCGCGCTTGGTCGGCCGGCCCGTCCCGCGATCACGCACGAACGGCGCCATCGTGTCGTCACGCGGCCGCGGTGGCGGGCTGTGGTCGATCAAGCATTCGCTGGCGATTGCCGCACTGACCCGCTTCTCGATGATGCGCACGACCTCGAGGATCCGTTCTTCTCCGGCAACCGTCGCGGTCACACGATCACCGACACGAACCGTCGTCGCCGGCTTCACCGGGCCACCGTTGACCCTGACGTGACCGCCCGAACACCGATCGGAGGACACTGTGCGCGTCGGGTACACCCGAACCGCCCAGAGCCACTTGTCGACGCGCGTGCTGTCCACACCACAACGATCTCACAGCGGACTGCCGGACTCTTCAGCGAAACGGAAGCTCAAGCAGTCCGCAGATCGCGCCGACATAGCTACGTCATGCTGTTCAAACAGAACCCCCTCGTACGCCAGTGGACCGAGCTCAACGCACCGTTCGCCTCGAACTCCAATCGGGGCCCCAAGGAAGGCCCGCGGTGGATCATCGACTGGCGCGGTCCGCTCGCCGTTGGTGCCGTGCACGCCGTCGACCACGAGCGTGACGGCCGGTGGAAGAACACCGACGCCGGCACGGGCGGACTGGCCATGGCGCTCAGCACCGCCGTCGGCTGTTCCAGGATCACCGTCACCCGCAGCGTGCCGATGATGGGCGATGCCAACTGGGACGAATACCACCCGCTGAAGGCGCAACTCGAAATGCTCGGCCACGTCGACGACCGCACGATCTACCTCGACCTCCATGGGATGAAAGACGGAAACGGCGCCGACGTGATCATCGGCTGCGGCAACGGTTCACCCGAGGCCAAGGCGCTGGCTCTGCGCGTCGCCGCGCACCTCGAGGCCGCCAAGGTCGCCGTCGACCCCGATGGTGGCACACGCGGGTTCGGCGCGACCAAGCCCGGCACGATGACGTCGTGGGCGCAGCGCCAAGGCGCGACCGCCATCCAGTTGGAGATCGCCCGGTCGTACCGGGCCGCTCAGGCTGCAGACAAGTTGAAGGAACGCCTGATCACCGGCTTGGTCGCGGCGCTCCACGACGAGCAACGACGGATCGCCGGCTACGCCGCCGCGGCAGCCGAGATCGATTCGTTGGTCGCCTGAGCACGACTGCCTTGAGCGCTCGCTCCGCTAGCCCTTAGCGGCGCGAAAGCCGGCTTCGAGGTCGGCGATGATGTCTTCGATCGACTCCAACCCGACACTGAGGCGGACCAACCCCGGGTAGACGCCGGTCGAGGCCTGCTCCTCCTCGGTGAGTTGGCTGTGGGTCGTGGTGGCGGGCTGGATCACCAGGCTGCGCACGTCGCCGATGTTGGCGACGTGGCTGTGCAGTTCCAACGCTTCCACGAACCGCGTACCGGCTTCCTTGCCACCCTTGATGATGAACGCGAGAATCGAGCCGTAGCCCTTGTCGCGGCCGTACTTCTTGGCCCGCTCGTGCCATGCGCTCGACGGCAGGCCGGCCCAGATCACGCTCTCGACCTCGTCGCGGCCCTGTAGGAACTCGGCAACCTTGGCGGCATTGGAGAAGTGACGCTCCATGCGCAGGCTCAGCGTCTCCAGTCCCTGCAAGAACAGGAAGGCGTTGAACGGAGAAACGGCCGCCCCCGTGTCGCGCAGACCCTGTACGCGCGCCTTCAAGATGAAGGCGCCATGGCCGAGCGCCGGCCAATACGGCAGGCCGTGGTAGCTCGGATCGGGTTCGGTGAAGTTGGGGAACCGGCCGTTACCGAAATCGAACGTGCCACCATCGGTGATCGAACCGCCGATCGACGTGCCATGGCCACCGATGAACTTGGTGAGCGAGTGCACCACGATGTCGGCGCCCCACTCGATCGGGCGGATGAGGTACGGCGTGGGCACGGTGTTGTCGACGATCAGCGGGACACCGGCCTCGTGGGCGACCTTCGACACGCCCTCGATGTCGAACACGTCGTTCTTCGGGTTCGACAACACCTCGCCGAAGAACAGCTTGGTGTTCGGCCGGACCGCCGCACGCCACTGCTCGAGATCGTCGGGGTCGTCGACGAACGTGATCTCGATGCCGTGCTTGGGCAGCGTGTAGTGCAACAGGTTGTAGGTGCCGCCGTACAACGAGGGCGATGCGACGACGTGATCGCCGGCTTCGGCGATCGTGGTGATGGCCAGCATCTCGGCGGCCTGGCCGGAGCTCACGACCAGCGTGCCGGGGATACCGATCGCCGTGGTGCAGCCACCTTCCAACGCGTTCAGGCGGGCCTCGAGCGCGCCCTGCGTGGGGTTCATGATGCGGGTGTAGATGTTGCCGACCTCGGCGAGAGCGAACAGGTTGGCGGCATGCGCCGAGTCGCGGAACTCATAGCTGGTCGTCTGATAGATCGGCACGGCGCGAGCACCGGTCGTTGGGTCGGGATCTCCCCCGACGTGTATCTGGCGTGTCTCGAAACCCCAAGCGTCACTCATGGCCGCTCACGCTACAGAGCTAAATCCCGACCAATCAAGTCGGAATTCAAAAGATCAGCGGTTCGCGCCGATGAATTCAGCAACGTCGCGGTCGTCGCTCGACTTGGAGGCTCTCATGTTTCAACGCACTCGCTGGTCAGCCCTCGGGGCTGCGGTCGCCGTGGTCCTCGGAGCTGGCGTCGTGCTGCCGAGCGCCAGCGCCGCAATCAACACCGGGAGCCGGGCCGTCTTTGTACCGATGGTCCCCTGCCGATTGTTCGACACCCGACCCGGAGCCGACATCAACGTCGGGCCCCGCGCCACTCCGATCGGGCCGGCCGAGGTGTACACGCAACAGGTCGCCGGCCTGAATGGGCGCTGCAACGTGCCAACCGACGCCACCGCGATCTCGATGAGCGTGACCGCTGTCGGCGGCACCGCCAGCGGCTACTTGACGGTGTATCCCTCCGACGCGACCGAGCGGCCGCAGGCGTCGAACCTCAACTGGGCGGCGGGAGCGCCTGCCGTGCCCAACAAGGTCGATGTCAAGCTCTCCTCGACAGGTGCGATCAACCTGTTCAACTTCGCCGGCTCGGTCAACGACACGTTGCGCACCGAGATGTACAGCGTGTGGGACATGACGTGGGAGCAGCCAGTCCCGGTCAATGTCACCATCGTCAACGGATGCATCGGCAACACCACAGGCTCTGGTGTGTTCGGCGAGATCCCGATCCACATCCCGATCGGCTCCCGGCTCATTTCAGTCGACGTTGCCACGCTCGACACCGCAGGGTCCGGGACCTACTCGGTCGAGTTGAACAGGACGACGCAGGCTGGGGCGGTCGCCCATTTCGGCAGCATCACCCTCGGCGGAAACCTCGTCGGCAGCCTCGTCGTTCACACGGTGATCAGCCCGCCCGCCGAGATCGCCACGGCCAACAACAGCTACGCCGTCAGGACTGGCGGCTTCGATCTTAGCTTCAACGCGTTCTGCGGGCTGAGCGTCACGTACGACACCAAGCCTTAGGGCGACACCAGGTCCTGACGCAGTTGGCGCTTCAAGAACTTGCCCGCCGGGTTGCGCGGCAAGGGGTCATCGACGATCACGATGCGTGACGGGATCATGAACGCGGCGATCTTGGTCGACAGGAAGGTGCGCAGGTCGTCGGCCGTCAATGCAGCCCCAGCGACGAGGTGCACGGCGACGGCGACCTCCTCCCCGAGGCGTTCGTCGGGGACGCCGAACACGGCGGCCTCGTGGATGGCCGGGTGCTCGTAGATGGCCGCCTCCACCTCCGCGCAGTACACGTTCTCGCC
>JAYVOI010000316.1:0-17507 GCA_043758005.1 Ilumatobacteraceae bacterium | reverse complement strand
ACCGTCACTGTCGCCGAGGTAGTACAACGGGCCCTTGTCCTGCGGGCACGCCAGAACAGCCAGGAGTCGGGGGTCGAGCGCCATCGTCATCGATTCTGTCACACGCTGGTCACGAGAGCCAGCACCTCGGCCACGCGTTGGTCGCACTCGTCCCGTGTGACGGCCTCGAGGTTCAGGCGCAGCAACGGTTCGGTGTTGGACGGCCGCAGGTTGAACCACCACGACCCGCAGTCGACGGTGAGGCCATCGAGACGATCCTGTTGGTCGCTGCTGTACTGCTCGGCCACGCGCGTCATCACGGCGGCAGCGTCATTGACCTGTGTGTTGATCTCGCCGCTCGACGAATAGCGCTCGAACGGCTTGCGCACGACCGACAGCACCGTGTCGGCGCGACTGATCTCGGCGAGCACGAGCATCGACGCGATGAGGCCGGAGTCCGCACCGAAGTTGTCGCGGAAGTAGTAATGCGCCGAGTGCTCGCCGCCGAACACCGCATCGGTCTCGGCCATGATCTCCTTGATGAACGAATGGCCGACCTTGGTGCGCACCGGCACGCCACCGTTCTCACGGATCACCTCCGGCACGACCTTGGAGCAGATCAAGTTGTGCAGGACCGTCGCGCCCGGATGCGTGCGCAGCATTGCCGCGGCAAGCAGTGCGGTCGTCGTCGATCCGCTGAGTCCGCGACCGGTCTCGTCGACCACGAACACGCGGTCCGCGTCACCATCGAACGCCAGCCCCACATCGAAGCCGCCGGAGACGACTCTCGCTTGCAGGTCACGCTGGTTGGCCGGCTGGAGCGGGTCGGCCGGGTGGTTGGGAAAGGTCCCGTCCAGCTCGCCGTACATCACTTCCAAGGTGATCTTGGGCAGGCGCTCGAACACAGCCGGCACCACGAGACCGCCCATGCCGTTGGCCGTGTCGGCAACGACTCGGAGCGGATGCATCGCGGTGGTGTCGATGAACGACACCACGTGATCGGCGAACGCGCTGAGCAGGTTGCGACTGGTGGATGAACCGGGGCGCGCCGCAGGTGCCGGGCTGCGGCCGGCGAGCACGTCGGCCGCGATCGACTTGATCTCCGCCAGGCCCGTGTCTTGTCCGACCGCACGGGCGCCGCCGAGGCAGAACTTCACGCCGTTGTACTGGGCGGGGTTGTGCGAGGCGGTGAACATCGCCCCGGGCGCATCGAGCGTGCCGGCAGCGAAGTAGACGAGGTCGGTCGAGGCCAGCCCGAGGTCGATCACATCGACGCCTTGCTCGAGCACACCCCGCACGAAGGCATCGACGAGCTCGGGGCCCGATGGGCGCATATCGCGACCGACCAGCACTCGAGGAGCCTTGGCGAATCGGGCAAAGCCGACACCGAGGGCGTGGGCGACATCGGTGTTGAGCTGGTCGGGGACGGTGCCACGCACATCGTACGCTTTGACGATGGCGTCCAGCACCAGGGGGTCGGTCGAGGACATGGGGCCTAGACGTTAGCGTCGGGAGGGCGCGTGTCGGCCGGGGGCTCGGTCGGCGAGGCCCAGACCAGCGCTTCGCCATCGAGATCGGATTCGAGCGGATCGTCCGGGTCGCGTCGCCACAGCTGCGATGGCGTCGGGTCGATCAACATGGTTTCGTCGGGGATTTCCCACTCGTCCCACTGGAACTCGTCGGGGTCCGATTCGCTGCCGAACGGGTGCGTGTTGGCATGCCGGACGTCGCCGCGAATTCTCATGAAGATCAGCAGGCCGATGCCGAGGAACGTCAGCAGATAGGCGAGGTAGTCGAGGTTCGACCGCTCGTAGGTGAGGTGCACGTTGGTCGACGTGGGCACCACGACCATCAGGTTGGGGGCGATGCGGTACGGACCCTTCGCACCGCTGGCGTGCCAGTTCGGGAAGTAGCTGATCTTCACCAGCACCGGCACACCGATCTGGTCGACGGTGAAGCGGAGATCCTGATCGCCGAGTTGCACGTTGCTGACAGTCACCGTAGGGAGCTGCTTCTCGACGATCGGCTGGGCCGGTTGGACGATGTCGATCTTGCGACCCGATGCACCCGGGGCCAGCCCGTCGCTTCGCGTCGCATCGACCTGCACGTCGATGCGTTGCCACTCCGCCGGGCCGTTGTCGGCGGGGATGGCTGCCCACTCTTCGCGATGTTGGAACCAGCTCATCCCCATCTCGAGATTGCGCTCGCGCTGGTCACCGCCGCGATGGTTGACGACGACGGGCTGGACGGCCAGAGGCACGACGAGATCACTGTCGGCGACCTGATAGATGTTCCACGGGCCAACCGAGGCGAGCTTGGTGAGCTCTGGGCGCTTCTCGGCTTGCGCCTTGGCCTTTTCGGTGAAGACCATCAGGTACTTGACGCCCAATGTCTGCAGGTACGGCACACCTTTGGAGTCGTCGTTGTTGTCGTAGCGCAGCTCGCGCACCGGGTTCGAGCTGTTGCTGCTGATCGCCGCTGCCGTCACGAAGTGGTACGGCGTGGTGCCGCTGGCCTCGAAGAACAGCCCCTCCATGCTGGCGATGCACCCATCGGTCCAATGCGGTAGCAGCATCAAAGCCATCGTCGTGCCGTACTGGCCGTTGTCGCCGTTGTTCTCCCACATCGCCCGGCCGCAGCCGTGTTGGATGTCGGCGCCGAGTGTCTTCATCTGATCGATCAGTGCCTTGTACTCGCCGTACGCGTCGCGGCCCTCGTACCCCATGAAGTTGTACCGCGTCCAGCCATCGCTCTGCGCGTCCTTGGCCGTCGGTGACAACGTGATCGGATTCCAATCACCGATGCCCCACGCGTACGCCGACTTGCCGTGTTGGGTGATCGTTCGGCCGCCTGGCACCTGCTGGAACAGGAACAGCTCCATGACCAACACGACCACGCTGACGACGCCGGCGGTCGCCAGACCGACCTTCCACATGCTGCCGCGCTTGCGCCGCGACCGGCTGCCGCGCACGATGACCTCGACGAGTTCCACGATGCCGACCATCATCAGCATCAACCGCAGGAGATAGAGGAACGGCAGCAAGCGAGGGTTCCACAACAGCCCGATGACGGGCAGCGAGTTCTTGGCCAGGAACACGAACGCTGTCAGGGCCAGGCAGCAGATCCCCAGCCACGCGCCCGCCAGGTGGCGGCGGACCACCGACGCGACGAAACCGAAGATCGCCAGGCCGGTGACCACGATGTCGAGGAAGGTCGTCCACGGGAAGAACATGTCCCAGTACGAATCGGTGACCCCGTCGGGCCGGCCGTGGTACTTCATGTCGGTCATGTACGCGTGGTTGGCAAGGAAGGGCACCACCCAGAACGCGCTGAGCAGCACCGCCCCGGCGAGTACCGTGAACCCGTAGATGAATCTGGTGCGGTCCATCCAGACCGCCCAGAGCAGGACCGCGCCGAGCACCACGAAGATCAGCACGATGCCGTGACACAACATCGCGAGAGCGATCAAGATGGCCGCCCAGTTCCGGAACTTGCCGGTCTCCATTCCGCGTGCGAACACACCGAGGCCGAGGATGGCGAACGACAGCGCGATCGAGAACGAGAACTCGCCGGCCATCGTGCTCTTGACGTTGCCGCCGTAGATCGAGAAGCTCTCGTCGAACAAGAAGATGGTTGCCGCCAGCGCCATCAGTTCGGGCATGGGGTACCGGAAGCGGGCGAGTCGACCGAACGCCCAGCAGCACACGGGCAACGTGACCAGGCCGAGGATGGCCACCAGCTTGAACGCGATCCCGTACGGGAACACGACGTTCAGCGCCACGATCATCAATGCAGGCACGACCATGTAGAAGCGGTACAAGGGAAAGCCGTCGTACCAGTAGTTGCTCCACCCGCTGAGCTGCCAGTGCGGCAGCAGGTGATCACGGAGATAGGCCGGCGCCATCACGTGCGCGCCCATGTCGCCACCGGTGGGTGTGTTGTTCTCGAACACCAAGTTGAGGTGCACGACCTTCAACACCGAAAAGGTCGAGCCACCTACGACGAGCAGTGCCGTGAGGTACCGGGCGATCCGCTCGTTGGTCCACGGCGCATCGAGCCAGTAGCGCGGCCGGCGCACGATGCGCGACACGATCCGGTCGAGCAAAGGGCGCTTGGGCAGCGCGAGTGGCATCGGCGTCGGCGGCAGGGTCTCTTCGGCGACGATCGGGTCATCGATCAGCTCGGTCATGTCGGCCGCCATTGTTTCACTCCGCAACCGATCATGCAGTGTCACCCCGCCGTCCATGACCACGCCACCAGCAGCAACCCAGTGGCGTTGAAGGCCATGTGCGCGGCAATGCCCATGCCCAGCCGACCGGTGCGCAGCGTGCATGCGCCGAGGATGAGTCCGAACACGAACAGGCCGGGGAGCTCGACCCAACGGAAGTGGATCAGTGCGAAGAAGGCAGCAACGACGACCACGGCGACGGCATCGTTGAGGCGGCGCACGGCGGCGCGTTGCAGCAGTCCGCGGTACATCAACTCCTCGACGAACGGTGCACCGATCACGACGACCGCGACGAGGCCGACGAGCCAGCCGCCGTGGGCCCGGTCGTAGAGGTCGCGAGCATTGCGTTCGACACGCGAGCGGCTGAACGTCTGCGGCCAGCCGCGCTCGAGCGGCCAGTACACCAACCGCAACACGACGAGTTGCGACAAGACCCCGATCGGCACGCCGACGAGATCGACGACCCTGAACCGCAACCCGTACTGGTCTGCGAACTGGCCGCGGCCGCGGCCGACCCGACCGAAGCGGTTGCTGAGCAACCACATCCCCGCCAGCATCGGCGCCCACAGCCCAGCTGCCAGCACCATCGTGACCCACACCGGGGCGTCGGTCGCCGACTGGTAGCCCGTCGCCGAGACGACGGTTGCGCCGACCACGTTCCCCACGATCCACGTGACGAGCCAGACGACCGTAGCCTGGCCGAGATCGATGCCTGCCCGGTCGGGATCGACTCGCGTCGGGGAGACCTGGGCGCCGGGCATGAGCCGACAGATTACCGGCGCACCGGACGCGACGGGTTCAGCCGGCGAGTCGAGATGTCGCCGAGAAAACCAACACGCGCCGGCTCCGTCGGTCTTCCAGCCTCCAACCGTTCGGAACCGACAGTCGTGCGGTGTGGCGCTCGCACAGGTCGTAGTCGTGGGGGTCGCGACTGGGTGTGAGATCGTCGAGCCAGACGATCGCCCGGCCGTACTGGTACGAGAGGGTCGACGACGCAGCCTGCGCGCACCCGGACCGCGAACATTGCCGATTCATGCGGTCAAATTACGCGCCGCTCCCAACAGTGTGGTGGATGCATCCGCCCGCAGAACCAATTGCCCCGAAGACCCGTAGCATATCGACATGAGCAACCTGCCTCCCCCGCCTCCCCCGCCGCCGCCTGGCCGCTCGGGTGGTCGTGGCCCGCAGAACGACCAACAGTCTCCCGAGCGCGGCGGTCGACGCCCGCTCGGTGCGGGATGGCCACGTTGGGTCATCCCGGTCCTCTTCGCAGTACTGATGCTGTCGTTCGCCCTTCCCCGTGTCTGGCCGACGACCAGCACCGACAAGGTGTCGTTCACCGCCTTTTGGACCGACGTCCAAGGCGGCAAGGTCAAGAGTGTCGTCGTCAACAACTCGACCAACAGCATCTCGGGCGTCCTGAAGACGGGCGAGAAGTTCACCAGCACTGCACCCAACAGCTTCCCCGACGTCAACCAGACCGTCGAGCTGCAGACCAAGGGCGTCGATTTCGAGGCCAAGACGCCGAGCTCCAACTGGCTGCTCAGCTGGGCAAGCTTGCTCTTGCCGTTGGTGTTGCTGATCGGTTTCTTCATGTGGATGCAGAAGCGCGCCGCGGGCCAGATGGGCAACGTGATGTCGATCGGGCGCAGCCGGGCGAAGGCGTACACCACCGACAAGCCGTCGACCACGTTCGCCGACATCGCCGGCTACGAAGGCGTCAAGCAGGAGATCACCGAGGTCGTCGACTTCCTGCGCATGCCCGAGCGGTTCCGCGAGATCGGCGCACGCGTACCGAAGGGCATGTTGCTGGTGGGCCCCCCAGGTACCGGCAAGACGTTGTTCGCTCGCGCGGTCGCCGGCGAAGCAGGCGTCGGCTTCCTCTCCGTCACCGGTAGCGACTTCATGGAGATGTTCGTCGGTGTCGGCGCCAGTCGTGTCCGCGATCTGTTCCAGCAGGCCCGCAAGATGGGCCGGGCCATCATCTTCGTCGACGAGATCGACTCCATCGGTCGCAAGCGCGGCGCCGGGCTTGGCGGTGGCCACGACGAGCGCGAGCAGACGCTCAACCAGTTGCTGGCCGAGATGGACGGCTTCGAGACCAGCGAGGGCATCGTCATCCTGGCGGCGACGAACCGCCCAGACATCCTCGACCCAGCCCTCCTGCGTCCCGGCCGGTTCGACCGCACGATCGTCGTGCCGCTGCCCGAGAACGAAGAGCGCTTGGCCATCCTGAAAGTGCACAGCCGGGACAAGCGGATGGGCCCCGACGTCGACCTGGAAGTGATGTCGAAGGCCACGCCCGGAATGAGCGGCGCCGACCTGGCCAACCTCGTCAACGAGGCCGCGCTGTTCGCCGTGCGCCGCGGCAGCAAGCAGATCGAGCGGATCGACTTCGAGAACGCCCGCGACCGCGTCGTGATGGGTGCCCGTCGCGAGAGCCTGGTGCTCAGCGTCGAAGAGAAGCGGGCAACCGCTATCCACGAAGGCGGCCACGCCATCTTGACGACCGTGCTGCCCAATGCCGACCCGCTGCACAAGGTCACGATCCTTCCTCGCGGCATGGCCCTCGGCGTCACGTGGAGCCTGCCGGAAGAACGGCACACGTACTCGAAGGAGTACTTCGACGACGTGATCTGCCGGGCCATGGGCGGACGGGTCGCCGAGAAGATCGTCTTCGGTCACATCAACTCCGGCGCCGCCAACGATCTCGAGCAGGCCACCAGCATCGCCCGTCGAATGGTGCGCGAGTGGGGCATGAGCGATGCCGTCGGCCCGATGGCCTGGAGTGGCCATCAGCAGGTGTTCCTCGGCGAAGACCTGATGACGCAGGGTCGCGAGTACAGCGACGACACGGCCAAGATGGTCGACAACGAGATCTTCCGCATCCTGCACGAGCAGGAAGCCAGAGCGTTCGAGGTGCTGTCGAAGCACCGCCGAGCGCTCGACCTGGTTGCCGAAGCGTTGCTCGAGCGGGAAACGATCGATGGCGGCGAGGTCGCCCGGATCGTCCACGAGAGCCTCGGCGAAGGCCCCAGTGACAGCACGACGACGAAGGAGCCCGGCGGTTCCGACGTGACCACCAGCGACACCCCGGCAGTCGTCGACTTCAGCTAGAGATCCGGCTGCCGGCCGAGGTCCGGCTCTGGGCTCGACCCCGGGTGTCGCGCTTCAGCGACCGCAGCCCACAGATCGGTCGCCGAGATCGGACCGACGAAGTTGGCCCGCACGATGCCGGCCTGATCGGCGACCACGACGATCGGCACCGCCTCGACGTGGTACTTGCGGTGCAATGCAGCCGACGTCGAGTATTCGACTTCGGCAACATCGACCTCGGCGCAGGCGAGCACCTTGGCCTTGCGCACGACGTCGGAACACGCGCCACACGTCGCCGACGAGAACACGGCGACGAGCCACGGGGCGCGTGCATCGGCGAAGTCGGCTCGGTCGATCTGGGCGGGCGCCGAGAACATCGGCTGCGTCGGGGCGTCGACGACCTTCCTGCGGCGCAGGACCGCGCCAACCGCCAACGCGACGAGCAGCACTCCCCCGGCGATCACGACCTGCGTCATGTTGTCAGCCTGGCAGAGCGAACGAGCCGGACCGACCTCGCAGATCGGGATCACGTGGCAACGACCGCTCCACGAAGATCCGCTGGGTCGACTCGACGACCAGTGGATGACCGAGCGCGGTGGCGTCGGACACCCCGATCGTGATCACGCCGCCCGCCGGTAGCTCGATCGCCTCCATGCCCGGGACCGGCACCTCGCCACCGGCACCCAACGTCTTCACGGTGACGCTGCCGGGTGAGCCCGTTGCGTTCAGCACGACCAACACGTCGGGAACGGCCAACGAGGTGCCGATCGCCATGCTCCAACGGGTCGAGGCGAACGACGGCGGAGACCCCATCACGACCGTCGTCGCCACGGTGTCGCCGGTCTGGCGCGTGATCGCCCGCTCGACCAGGATCGATCCGGTCGTCTCGGTGGAGAACACTGCGCCGTGCCTGCCAGGCGGAACACCGACATCATCGGCGATCAATGACACGACCTTGCCCGCCGGCACCGTCAGTGGTTCGGGGTTGACGAACCCGGTGGCCGGGTCGAGGCCGAGGAACGCAACGTTGACGACCGCCTCGGTGGCGGAGCCGTTGTAGATGCTGTATCGCTCGATGACGTTCGGGGCCACCTCGCCGTCGGCGAAGTAGAACTGGTCGCCGAGCGACGGAGCGCCGAGTGTCATGGTGAAGCCCGCCCGGCCGACCGATGCCAGGTATTCCTGAGCTCGCCCGACCACCACCCGGCCCCGCGTGCTGGTCACGGTGATTGCCAGCACCAACTCGCGCTTGGCCAGGAGGTCCTGGCTGATGACGAGCACCGAGTCGGCTCGCACGAGCAAGCTCTGCAGGATCGCCGGCTGCCGGCTCTCGGTGCTCGTGGCTTCCCTGATGCTGACGATCGCGTCGGAAGGGAACGGGTTGGTGATGACCAACTGCTCCTTGCTGCCCTCGACGGTGTAACCGTCGGCGAAGTACCACGTCGATGACGTCGAGTTGGAACACGGCGAGACGGCACTGCCCGATGCGCTGTCGGCGCGCTGCTCGACGTATCCCCCGCCTCCGTAGATCTCGACCATTGCCGAGGCGAACGAGCCCTGCGTCTGCAACTGACCGAGATCGAACTCCTTGGTCGAACGCGCCGGCACCTCGAACGGCACCTCGGCTGCGGCAACCCCCACGGCGTCGGTGAACGCGGTCAGCTTGCCGGCCAGGGCGACTTCCGACGGGTTGGCGACGATGGCGATGCCGCCCAACTGCGGCCCGCCGATGGGGACACCGGCACAGAACCACGCAGAGGTGACGAAGTCGCCCTTGGGGACGAACGGCATGGTCGCACTCCCAAGTCGCGAGAACTGGGCGGGCGCGCTGTGTACCGGCCGCGAACGTTGCAACGCGATCACGCCGACGATCGTGGCCAGCACCATCACACCGGCGACGAACCGGCGGGCCGCCATCATTCGACACCCGCCTCATGCGGCTCGGTGTCGGGTTGCTCGGCGGGCGGTTGATCGCCGGCGGTCTCCCACGAGATCGGCTCGTCACCCATGGAGAGCATGATCGACGAGTCCTCGACCATGTCGATCGGCGCCATGATGGGTGCGTCGATCGACAGCAGTGGTTCCTCGGGAACGGCGTCGACACGGCGACGCCTCCAGCGAACGATCGACGCGGTGTCGAAGCGGCTGATGCCCAGCGCCAGCAGCAACCACAGCAGCAATTGACCCACGAGGGCAAAGGCCCGCGATGCGTCGGTGTGATAGCGCAGCACGGCCGGACCCGCTGACGTGATGTCGTAGCCCGTCGTGACACCGAACGCCGGACGTGGCGCGATGGATTGGCCACCGACGTCCAACGACCAGCGCTGGTCGACGCCGGTCGCCACCGTCACGGCGCCGGGTTGCGCCGCGAACTGCACGTCGGCGTTGTCGGCCGCGCCGACACCAACCGGCGTTGCCAACGGCTGCAGCTCGAGACGCGCCAGCGAGTCGAGACCGGCTTGCCGGGTGGCGTCCGCGTCTGCTCCGGCGAACTGGGCACGTGTCGGGATCCACGCAGTGTTCTCGTACACCAGGAAGTTCAGCGGTCGAGTCAAGGGTGCGGCGAAGTCGAGCTGATCATCGAGTGCGTCCACGAGGCCGTTCGGCAGCGGCAGCGGCTTGTCGACGGTGCTGGTCGCCCCGTCGGCGACCGGTACGACGATGTAGCGGATCGCGTATGGCGCCAGCAGGCGCCCGCCGCGAAGCGTCGATTCGGTCGCCAGCTGCCGCACCACCGAGCCGACCTCTGCCTCGGTCTTGGAAGGCCGGCCGGGCCACGCCTCGTACTGGGTCAACGGGCCGTCATCGGTGATTGCGTACCCGATGCCCGGCTCCAAGGTCCACGCCGGTACGGGCATGACGTCGGGGTTGCCGATCCACAAGATCCGGTAATCACCCTCGGGGCCGTTCTCGGGGAACTGCCCGAGCACCGACGTCAGCGTCAACGTGGGCATGTGCCAGCGCCCCGAACTGATCGCGGTGACCCCGGGCAACACGCCGAAGGCGACCGCCGCTGCGCTCAACAGCCCGAGCGGCTGGCGCCACCCGAACGACCCGGCCAGCACGTCGTCCTGGAACGCGGCGGCGATGCATGCGGCAGACAGCGCCAGGCCGACTGCCACGGGTGCCAGCAACACACCAGGCTCGGGAAGACGGACCTTCAGCCCGCGATCGTCGAGCACCGCAAGCCAGCCGAACGCCACGACCAGACCGGCAGAGCGGATCGCCCACGTGAATCGCCAGCTGCGGGCGACGAGCGGGGCGACCAGCACGGGGAGGTACAGGGCGATCGCCAGGATGCCGAACTGACCATTGCCGAGCCCGAACCTGGCCAGGCGGGTGACGCCGAGCGCTCGGCTGCCGACCGACCCCGCGGGAAGCCCATCGGCCACGGGTGACGGAACGCCCGCGATGATGTCCCAGCCGTTCCGCCCGAACAACGACGATGCCCACGGCAGGTTGGCGACCAGCGCGACCACTGATGCGGCGACGGCGACCGAAACCATGATCAGTGCTGTCCTCCACGAGCCGCCTGCCACCAGCGTGCTGATCGCCAGCACCACCCCGAGCGCCACCACGACGAGGCCGAACGACGGCACGAAGGCAAACACGACGGCCGTCAACAGTGCCAGCTGGCACAGCATCCGCAACCGGGCGCGAGCCGGCACCTGGACCATTCCGTCGGCTCGGTTCAGGTCGGTTCGCCCGATGTCGGCGCGGCTGTTGTCGAACGACTCGATGCCGGCGCTGCGGCGCAGGAGATGCACGACCCACGGAACGGTCGCGTAGCACGTGAGGGCACCCCACCGGCCGCTCGACAGCAGTTGCGACGGTAGCGGCACTGCGGCGTAGACGATCAGGGCGGCGATGCGCGCCCGGGCCGTGGGGAACAGGCCGGCCAAGCGCCAGATCCCGAGGTAGCCGACCAGGAGCAGGCCGAGCACGCCGAGCGTGCGCAGCAGGCCCATGTGGAACAGGGTGGCCGTGCTGGCCAACGACGTCAGCGCGACCCCAGTGGGAACCGGCGTCGTCGAGCCCAGGCCGTGTCCCCACCAGCCGGAGCGGTAGTCGGTCAGCATCGCCCTCGGGCTGGCCGGCAGGTGCAGGAACTCGCCGAACCCGGGGATGCCACTGATCACGTGACGACTGCCGAAGAGCACGGCGACCAGCACCCCGATCCAGGCGAACATTGGCGCCGACCCTGCGGTCTGGCGCCACCGCCGTTCGATCGAGTTCTCACCTCGTGCCGGGCGCATGTCGCGACTTCGCAGGTAGGCCGACACTCGTGCCGAGCCACGCAACTGCAGTCCGGCGATCTCGCCATCCGGCACGCGCCGCAGGGCTCGCACCTCGCGGCGGCGAACGAAGATGCCGGGCGTGCGAGGCACCAGACCGACCATGGCCCGCATCGAGGCCCAGGCCTCGCGCGGCTTGCCTGACAGCAGGCCGACGACCATCTCCGACAACGTCACCAAGATCAGTTGGATCGACAACAGCGGAAGCCGGCGCGCTCCGGTGAGCGTGGCGATCGAGCGCATCCGGTGGCGCGCTTGCAGCAGCGCGGGTCGCAGATCGGGGCGTCGCGTGTCGAGTGCCTCACGATGGCGGGCACGAGCCGCCGGGACCACGACCACTCTCGCCCCACCGAGGTGTGCTCGCCAGCACAGGTCGACGTCGTCGCCGTAGAAGTCCATCGCCGTGTCGAACCCGGCGATCGCCCGGAACAGGTCGGCGCGGACCATCATGCACGCCGACGGCAGGGCGAACACGTCGCGCACCGAGTCGTGCTGCTCCTGATCGACCTCGCCTTCCTCGACGAAGGAGTCGATCTCGCCGAAGCGGTCAACACCGAGCCCCACATGTTGCAGAACACCCGGGTCCTCCCACGAGACCAGCTTCGGCCCCACGATGCCGGCGTTCGATCGGTACAACTCCTCGACAAGCAGGCGGATCGCGCCCGGGTCCAGGGCCACGTCGTCGTGGAGGAAGCAGAAGAACCCGTTGTCACCCTCGACGAGGCGGAGCACCTCGTTGGCCGCCGTGCCGTACCCCGTGGTGTTCCCGACCGCCCGTACGAACGCATTGGGCACCCGGTGGCGAACCCGTTCGGGCACATCCCCCGGCTCGCCGACGACCAGGAACAGGCTCTTCAGGTTGGCGTAGTCCTGCTCGGCCAAACCGTCGAGGACCTCGTCGAACCAGTCTCCCGGGTTGCACACCACCATCACTGCCACGACGGGAGGGGCGAGTTGATTGGCGGCTTCCACGAGGCGGCCAGGCTACTGCGCACGGGCCGCGGCGCACAGGCACTCTCCACAAGGTGCTTGCAATAGTTAGCACTGTGCGGTATATTGAGTGCATGTTCAAACTCCCCGACTTCCCCAAGGTCGACTTTCCGAAGATCGACTTCCCCTCCTTCCCCTCCATCGACTTCTCTGGCCTCGACCTCGATGCGCTCCGCAACTTCGACTTCGCCAAGTACGTCCCGGCCGTGAAGTTCCCGACCGTCGACCTGCCCTCGGTGGATCTGCCCGGTGTCGACGTCTCCAAGCTGACCGCCGCCGTGCGTGACGCTGCCTACCTGAGCGTCGGGATCGGTGTGACCGCGGTCGAGCAAGCGCAAGCACGCCGACGCGAGTTGGGCGCCAGCTTCGCTGAGCGTCTCGAAGCCACCAAGGTGCAACTCGACACGGTGGTCGACAAGATCGAAGCCGCGCTGCCCGACAAGGCCGCTGCGCTCCTCGGCCAGGCACGCGGGCTCACCGAGGCTGCTCGCGAGCAGATGCTCGGGATGATTCGCACCACAGCCTGAAACAGCCTCTGGGCACGAACGCCCGGGATGGCATCATCCTGAGGCGTTCGTGCCGCTAGCCTCGCTGGTCTGGTGGACCCCTCCGACACGCCTCTTGGTGATACTCCGCGATCTGGCGACACACCGAGATCAGGCGACATTGCGGTGACCAGGCGGGCCCCATTTCCGGAGGGCACCATTCCGGTCGGGATCGGCCTCCTGATCGCCGGCGTCACCAGCTACCTGTTCTTGAAGGTGGCCAAGATCGCCCTTGGCACCGACGAGGCCGTGCAGCCGATCGCCAGCTTGTGGATCGCCACCTTCGCCCTGGCCCCAGGTTTCTTCTTGCCGCTCGAGCAGGAACTGGCCCGCACGCTGGCGCACCGGCGGGCGCTCGGCCAAGGCGGTCAGCCCGTCGTCACCAGAGTGCGCTCGCTCGGCGTCATCCTGGCGGTGCTGGTCACCATTGCCGCCCTCGCCGCCAGCCCGCTGATCGTCAGCGGCTACTTCGACGGTGACTGGGTCTTGATGATCGCCCTGATCCTGGCGTTCTCGGCCTACGCACCGGCACACCTGTCACGTGGCATCGCCAGCGGAAACGGTCGATTCAATGCCTATGCGATCGTGATGGGGGCCGACGGCGCTGTGCGCATCGCCTTCTGTGCGACGCTCGCGGTCCTCGGCGTCAAGACCGTCGGGTTGTACGGCTTCGCGGTTGCACTGTCGCCCATTCCCGGCGTGCTGTGGGTCAAGGCCAAAGGCGCGCTCCGCACCGAGCCCGGCCCGGAGGCGACGTGGGCGGAGGTCACCCCGAACCTCGGCTGGCTGCTGCTCGGTTCGGTATTCGCCGCCGCCCTGGTCAACGCCGGCCCGCTGGCTGCCACCCTGCTCGCCCCCGACAACGAGAAGAAGCTGGTCACCCAGTTCACGTATGGGGTGCTGCTGGCCCGAATCCCGCTCTTCCTCTTCCAAGCGGTGCAAGCAGCGCTGTTGCCGCGCCTCTCGCGCCTCGCGGCGCGCAACGAGATTGCCGAGTTCCGATCCGGGTTCGCCCGCTTGATGAAGCTCGTGCTGCTGGTCGGCGTCGTCGGCACGACTGGCGCGTTCCTGCTCGGGCCTCTGGTCATCGAGAAGTTCTACGACGCCACGCTGAGCCGCCAAACGATGGCTATGCTGGCGCTGGGCAGCGCTTGCTACATGATCGCGTTGGCAATCGCCCAGGCCGTGATCGCGCTGCGCGGCCACGCGCTGGTTGCGCTCGGCTGGGGCATCGGTGCGGTGACCTTCGTGCTCGTCACCTGGCTGGCATCCGATCAGTTGTTCCGGCGCGTCGAACTCGGTCTGGTTGCCTCCTCGTTCGCCGCGCTGTGCGCCTTCGCGCTGGCGCTGCGATCACGACTGCGCAGCGGCGATCTGCCGTCGGGCGAGTCGGTGATGGAAGCCATCAACACCATGCCGCTCGAGACCTGATCCGAGCCGACCTCAGCTGCGTCGAGCCTTCTCCGACTCGATCTTCAGGTCGTTGGCGACCATCATCGTGATCAGCTCCGGGAACGCGACCTCAGGCTCCCAACCGAGCGTCTCGCGGGCCTTGGTCGGGTCGCCGATCAACAGGTCGACCTCGGCCGGGCGGAAGAACTTGGGGTCCTGGCGCACGTAGTCGCGCCAGTTCTCGATGCCGACCTCGGCGAACGCCAAGCGAACCAGGTCTTCGATGCTCGACGTCGTGCCGGTAGCAACGACGTAGTCGTCGGGTTGATCCTGCTGCAGCATCAACCACATGGCCTTCACGTAGTCGCCGGCAAAGCCCCAGTCCCGCTTGGAGTCGAGGTTGCCGAGCACGATCTCGGTCTGCAGGCCGAGCTTGATGCGAGCCACGGCGTTGGTGACCTTGCGGGTGACGAACTCCAGCCCGCGGCGCGGGCCCTCGTGGTTGAACAAGATGCCGCTGCAGGCGAACAACCCGTAGCTCTCGCGGTAGTTGACGACGATGTCGTGCCCGAAGACCTTGGCGCAGCCGTACGGCGACCGCGGATGGAACGGAGTGCGTTCGGTCTGGGGTGTTTCTCGGACCTTGCCGAACATCTCGCTGCTGCTGGCCTGGTAGAAGCGGATGGGGTTGTTCTCCGCGCCGCCGACCATGCGGATGGCCTCGAGCATCCGCAGCACGCCGGTGCCGGTGATGTTGGCGGTCAACTCGGCCTGGTTGAAGCTCAACGCCACGAAGGAGATCGCACCCAGGTTGTAGACCTCGTCGGGCTGCGTGGTGTCGAGCGCCTTGACCAGCGATGGCAGGTCGGCGAGATCGCCGGGGACCGGTTCGACGTACGGGAACTCGTCGCGCATCATCGTCATCCGGGGGTTGTTCTGACCTTTGACCATGCCAAAGACCTCGTACCCCTTGGAATGGAGGAACTCGGCGAGATGCTGGCCATCTTGACCAGTGACACCGGTGATGAACGCGCGAGGCATGCTGGCAATCCTTTGAAGGGTCGGGCCCGGTCAAACCGGAAAAGCTGGACACGGCAGTCTATGGCGTCGAGCCACCTTCTGACGGCAACGGCTAGCCTCAACCTGCCCATGAGCCCTTTGCGTGTCGCCTTCGATGTCGGTCCCCTCGCCGGGCCACGGACCGGCGTCGGGCACGCGGTGGACGCGATGCGCACGTCGATGGCCGAGCTCGATGATGTGCAACTGGTCGACTACATCGTGTCGTTCCGGTCCCGACCGGCCGCCGGCGTTCGCCGCCTGCCGATCCCCGCGCTGCTGGCCCATCGCCTGTGGGCCATCGCCGACCGGCCACGCGTCGATCGATTCCTCGGCGCGCCCGACGTCGTGCACGGCACGAACTACGTGATCCCGCCGTGTCGTGCCGCCCAGGTCGTCTCGGTCTACGACTGCTGGTTCTTGCGTCATCCGTCGCTGGCCTCGGGTGCCGTCCACCAGGCGGGCCGCGTCTTGCGCCGGGCCATCCAGCGCGGGGCGACCGTGCATGCCAGCTCCCTCGCCACTGCCGCCGAGATCGCCGATCTCTTCCCGGGGGCCCGGGTCGCCACGATCCCCCTGGCCGCGGTGCCGGTACCGGCCGTCACGGCGGCACCACCGATCCCGACCCTGGTCGGGCGACCGTTCGTCGCCGCCATCGGCACACTCGAGCGACGCAAGAACCTCCCGATCCTGGTCGAGGCGTTCGGCCTGCTGGCGTCTCAGCATGATGAGATCCTCCTGGTGCTGGCCGGTGCCGACGGGGACGACCGCCGGGCGATCAATGCTGCAATCGACGGGCTCGACCCGGCCGCCGCCCGGCGAGTGGTCATGACCGGCCGCATCGACGACGTGTCGCGTTCGTGGTTGCTCCATCATGCGACCGTCCTCGCGTACCCGTCGCTCGACGAGGGCTTTGGCTTCCCCCTGCTCGATGCCATGCAGGTCGGTGCGCCCATCGTGGCAAGCAACCGGGGCAGCATCCCCGAGGTGTGCGGCGCCGCCGGCCTGCTGTGCGATGCCGACGATGCGATCGCCCTGGCGACGAACCTGGCGAGCGCCGCGTTCGACGACGGCACCCGCACCACGCTGCTGGCCGCCGCCGCAACGCAACTGTCGACGTTCTCGTGGCAGCGTTGCGCCACGGATCTCGTCGCGCTGTATCGCCGCCTGGCCGACGAGCGTGGCACGTGATCGCAGTGCTGTGCGGCGGCGTCGGGGCAGCACGCTTTCTCGGCGCGCTGGCTCACGTGGTCGACCCGGCCGAAACCGTCGGAATCGTCAACACCGGCGACGACACGGTGCTGCACGGTCTGGCTATCTCACCCGACCTCGACACCGTCACGTATACGTTGGCCGACGCAATCGATCCCGTCCGCGGCTGGGGACTCGCCGACGAGTCCTGGCGGGCCATGGAAGCGCTGCAGCGGTACGAGACGGTGCGGCCGGACCACTCCGCCGCTGCGCCGACGTGGTTCAACCTCGGCGATCGCGATCTGGCGACCCACTTCTACCGCACGGCGCGTCTGGCCGAGGGTGCCACGCTGGCCGACGTGACCGCCGAGATCTGCACGGCATGGGGCGTGCGCCAACGGTTGGTGCCGATGACCAACCAGACGGTCTCCACCGTCGTCACGCTGGCCGAGGGTGGCGACGTGTCGTTCCAGGAGTACTTCGTCAAGCTGCACCATGGCGTCGCCGTGCGCGCCGTGCGCTTCGACGGTGCCGGCGAGGCCGAGCTCACGCCCGGGCTCGACGACGTGCTGCAATCGGCCACCCGCGTGGTGATCGCGCCGTCGAACCCGATCGTGTCGATCGGCCCGATCCGCAGCCTGCGGCGCGTCGACGACATCCTCGGCGATCGCCGATCGTCGGTCGTGGCGATCTCTCCGATCGTCGGCGGCGCAGCACTGAAGGGCCCCGCCGATC
>JAYVOI010000315.1:0-3383 GCA_043758005.1 Ilumatobacteraceae bacterium | reverse complement strand
AGCGGTTCGGGGGCGCGGCGTGGCTTCTCGTCGCGATGACGCCGTCGGCGTGGTTCCTGATGGGCGTGGTCGGCACCAGCGGCATCGAGATCGCCCTCGTCGCGCTGGCGCTCGTCGAAGCGGTTGGCCGCTTCCACAGCGGCGGTCACGATGCGTCGCTGGCGCGCGTCGCCGTTCCGCTCGGGATCTGCTTGTTGTTGCGCCCGGCCGCGTTCGTGGACGTGGCCGTCGTGGCCTTGGTGGTCGCGCCGACGTTGCCGCGCCCGATTCGCCGGAGACAGGTGGCGATAGCCGCCTGGCCCCTCGCGGTCGCCGGTGTCGCCACCTTCGCCTGGGGCCGATGGGTCTCGCTCGTCGTCAGCGACCGTCGAACCGCGGACACCGACACGCTGATCACGGCCGTTCGCCGGTCGGTGGAAGGGATCCCGCTGACCGCGCACCAGACCGTCGGAGCGTTGGGGTGGAACGAGTTCTACGCGCCACCCGCCGCACAACTCGTCTGGATCGGTGGGCTGGCGTTTGCGGTGTACTGGGTCGCAACCCATTCGACCGATCGTTGGTGGCACGCTCGATGGATCCTCGCCGCGGTGGCGCTGCCGACGCTGGTCGAGGTCATCGGCCACCGCCGCATCGGCGAGATCTGGCAGGGGCGCTACTCCATCTCGTTTGCAATGGGTGGGGTCGTGATCGCCGCGGTGCGCAGCGTGCCGCGGCGTTCCGTGATGCGACTGATCGTGATCGCTGCCTCGGGCGCGGAGGTGCTGACGTTGTGGCACACCCTCCGCCGGTACATGGTGGGCCTCGACGGCTCCCTCACCTTGCGCCATGCAGCGTGGCAGCCACCGTTGAACCCGTGGCTGCTGCTCGCCGTGAACGCCGCCGCCATCACCTGGCTCGCCGTCATCGCCCTCGGGCCGCCGGCCAACCCCAGTCGGGCGCGATTCCGGTAGCCGGGATACTCACACCGCGCCCGATGGACCTGATCGGGCGCGAGAACGGAACTCGGCGTACCGATCCCGCGCCCGATGGGACTCAGCCGATGATGTAGCCGAACACGTCGACGATGTAGTCGGTCGAGCCGGAGTTGTTGTAGATCGACAGGTGGCCCCCGGTCCCCAGCTTGAGGTAAGCGAGGTTCGGCACCGGCACGCCGATCCTCGGGTTCAGGGTCGACGCGGTCGGCCGTGCCGTACCCGTCGGCCACACCGTGATGAACGACTGCTCGGTCGAGTTCACCGACGTGACGTTGACGATCGCGGCAGTTGCCGATTGGAGTACCGGCGGGACACCGCCGACGGCGACGTCGATGGACTGGCCCTGGCCCAGCGGGCCGTTGACGCCGGTGCCGACACCGAAACGGCTGTCGACGATGCGTTGCGGGCTGACTGGCACGAAGGTGCCTCCGGATGCGGAGAAGTACCCGACGACATCGGCGATGACGTGCGTGCTGCCCGACGAGTTGAAGATGCTGATCTGCCCACCCGTACCAACCTTGGCCAGCACGAGGTTGGCAACCGTCAATCCGGGTACGAAGTTGTGGCTCGAGGCCACCGGTTGAGCTTCGCCGGTCGGCCACACGGTGAGGAAGCCCGACGACGTCGGCTGGTCTGTGGTCACGTTGACGGCGACACCGCTGACGCCGGTCGACGGCACACCGGCCACACCCGTGACCTTGACGTTGATCGTCGAGGAGTTGCCCACCGGCGCCGTCGAGCCACCTTGACCGGTGCCGTTGCGGGTGTCGAGCACACGCCCCGGCGTGACCGCGGTGAACCGACCGGTACAGCCAGCCGTCGCCGCGGTGTAGTAGCCAACGACATCCGCGACCAGATGTGTGTACCCCTGCGAGTTGTAGAGATTGACCCGTCCATTGGCGCCGACCTTGACGGTCACCAGGTTCGGCACGGTCTGGCCGGGCACGTAGTTGAGGTTCGACACGGTCGGCTGCCCTTCACCAGAGGGCCAGGCGGTGATGAACCCCGGCGTCAACGGCGCGTCGACGGTGACGTTCAGCACCACTGCCGTCGCGCCGGTCGGGGGTACGCCGCCCACACCCACGACGGGAAGTTCGGTCATCGCCTGCGAGCTGAGCGCGGAGATGTTGCCACCCTGGCCGGTGCGGGTGTCGAGCAGCCGGGCCGGGTTCAGCGGCACGTAGCAACTGGGCGTCGCGACGACCGGCCGTTCGATGCGTACCGGCCCGGTCGAGCGCGCCGCGGCGACGCCGTTGCCGCCGCGCAGCACGACGTAGACCCAGTAGGTGCCGTTCGGCAACCCGCTGCCGTTCCATTGAAATGTGTTGGCGCCGACCGCGGCATTGATGGTGCCCACCGGGGTGCCGCTCCAACTTGCCGGATCGGTGGTCACGAAGATGTCGGCAGTCCCGGCCGTGTCGGCAGAGAAGCTGATCGGGTACGTGCCCGAGGAGAACGCTGCGTCGTCGGCCAGGCGGATCTCGTTCAACGAGAAGTCGCGTGCTCCGGGGTCCTCGTTGAGGTCGAAGCGCAAGGCGCTGACGTGCAGACCTCGCCAGCCGGCCTTGTAGGTCGTGTTCTCGTCGTTGACCGCGACCGCCGGAGTCGTCGCCAGGTCGATGGTCAGTCGGTTGCAACCGGGGTAGACGATGATGTCCTGGGTCTCGCTCCAGATGCCGCCACCGTCGTCGTACCAGGCGAATCGAGAGACCATTCCGCCGCCCGGCGCATTGGCGAAGCTGAACCCGCCACCGAAGCACACGTCGACCGTGGCCCGGTGATATCGATCGGTGTTGAGCGGCGTGCGCAGCGGGAGTTCGACGAACGAGTCGTTGCCGATCGTGGTGCCGTGAGCGTTGCCGCCGTCGAACGTGGCGATGTTCAGGTCGCCGGTGCTGACGATGTCGTCGAACCCGCCGAAGTCCCACGGGTCACCCGAAACGGTGGCGTAGTCCGCGCCACCTTCCTCGCTCGGGCTGAGAAGGCGGACGGCCGGCGCGGCGACGGGTGCCACCGACGCGTCCGCACGATGCAAGCGCGCCCAATCGAGTTGCATGGGGAAGCGGGACGTGCCGGGGAACCCGCCACCGGCCAGTATCTCAAGACGGATGATCTTGCCGGACCACGCATTCGGGCCCAGCAAGCCGGGGCTGGTCATGTTGATGTCGTAGGTCGCGAAGCCAGGCCGCTCCACCGTGAAGGGGATGATGTTCTCGCCGCCCGCCTCGGTCCAGTAGTGCACGCCCATGTTCCGCTGCTGATCGAGGTTCAACGAGAACGACAGGTGCGTGTACGTCGCCGCGTCAGCGGGTTTCGCCAAACCATCGCGACCCCAGGCGAGTTCCTGCCCCCACGTGCGGATCAGCTTGATCGTCGAGCCTGCCTGGGCATCGACGCTGACCACGCCGC
>JAYVOI010000314.1:0-7923 GCA_043758005.1 Ilumatobacteraceae bacterium | reverse complement strand
CGTCGCCGGCCACGAACACCCGCCCGTCCTGCATCGGTGTGGTCATCTTCATGCGCAGATCGACGAGGGACGGTTCGATGAACTCGACGTGGTCGAGTCGACCGGGCACCAGCAACCGGGTCGTCAGTTCGGCACGCACGCGTGCTTCGGGCCAATCGGCAATCGTGTCGGTCGCCGGTATCTCGAGATAGAACCGGGTCAGGTCCGGGAGCCGCCGCATCTGGCCGGCGAACCCGCGTGGGTGGGCCGCGTAGATCGTGTGGGGCTCGAGCGGCCCGGTCGTGCCGAGCACCGCGAGCCAACGCACGGGCAGTGATTGTTCGACGACCGTGCAGTTGCGCAAGGCACCGGCGATGACACCACGGGCGCCATCGCAGCCGGCCACGACCTGGCAGCGAATCGTCCCCCGCTCGCCCGAATCGTCGACGATCGACAGCGTGGCTCCGGTGTCGTCGTGGTCGACTCCCGTCACCTCGATGCCGAAGCGAATGTCTCCACCGGCGGCCACCAGCGCATTGCGGAGTTGAGCGACCAACTCGTGCTGCGGGTACACGTAGTGGGGCCGGTCACCCGTCAGCGTGCCGTAGTCGAAGACCACGCTCTCTTCGGGCGTGCGGAACTCGCAGCAGTAGTTGGTGTGTTCGAACCGCAGGATGCTGTCGGCGATACCGACCGCCTTCAGGGCCTCGACCGTCCGGTAGTCGATCGCACCGGCCTTGGCCATGCTTCCCATGTCGGTGCGAGCGTGGCGCTCGAGCACGACGAACTCGACTCCTTCGCGCTGCAACATGTGCGCGGCGACCAGACCCGCGGGTCCGGCACCGACGATCGCAACCGTGGTGACATCGTCTCGCGTCAATGAGGTCATGCCAGGCACAGTGCCATACTGAACGCCACCGGCTCGGACCGGCCAGGCGAAAGGGCACGATCGATCGATGACCAACATTGCCCCATGGATCTCGGTGCACGACGCTGCAGCAGCCCTCGCGTTCTACACGGCCGCGTTCGGCGCCACCGAGCTCGAACGGCTGGAGGACGACGGCCTGGTTGTCGTTGCTCAACTGGCAGTCGATGGTGCCGACTTCTGGATCCAGACCGACCCCGACGCCACGGCAGAGGCGATCGCCAGCAGCCCCATTCGCATGATCCTGACGGTCGATGACCCGGACGCGCTGTTCGCCCGGGCGATCGCCGCCGGCGCCACCGAGGTTGCTCCGGTGGCAGAGGACTACGGCTGGCGGATCGGTCGCGTCGCGGACCCGAGCGGCCACCATTGGGAGATCGGTCGGCGGCTCGTTACGCCAGGCTGACCGGTCCGAGATGGTCGTCGATCGGGAGATCGCCGTGCACGAAGGCCATCACGCCGCTGGCGACCAGGTCGGCGGCGCCGTCGAGGGTGGTCGAGAACGCGGTGTCGCCGGCGTCGCGACCGGTGGCGATACGAACGAGTGATTGCCGGGGTGCGAGCCGGGTTGCGTCGACCAGCTCCCATCCCGTCGTCGTGGCGACCTCGGCAACGGCATGGAAGTCCATCGGGGTCACACCCGGCGCATACACCGAGGCCATCCGGGCAGGCACGCCCGCGGCGCGGCACAACGCAACGGTGAGGTGGGCGAAGTCCCGGCACACTCCTCTTCCGGCCAACAACGTGTCGACGGCGGTGTCGAGCGGCCCGCTGCTGCCCGGTTCGTACCGCAGCCGACCGAACACCCAGTCACCGATGATCCGGCCACGGTCAGCGACGGACGCCGGCATCCCCAGTTCGGCATCAGCGAACGCCTCCAGCAGGTCGGACGGGCAGTACCGGCTCGGTCGCACGGCGAAGAGCTTCTCGGCGACCGTCGGGGCCGCGCCGCCGGACGACATGCGCTGCACCACACTGTGGTAGTTGACGGTGAGGCGCCCGGCCGCGCAGGCAACGATGTGCACCCGACCACCGTGCTCGACCTCCACCACGTCGACCGGAACACTGCGTCCATCGAGCTCGACGACGAGCTCGTCGACCTCGAACTGCCCTGCCGTCGTCGACGCGGCGACCTGCAGTGCTAGTACCACGTGGTGGGCGACCTCGAAGGTCAGCGCGCACCCGAGCTCAGCCGTGGTCAGTCGCATCGCGTCAGTGATGACGAGAACCTTGCCAGCATTGCGTGCCAGTCGGCAACCGGCGGGGCAAACAGCAGGTCATCGTGGCACCGGTCACGTCGAACGCTCACCAGGGGTGCTAGTCCCATGGTGCAGTGGTCACTGGCGGCAAATCGCGGTGTCATGGTGACAACGAACGCAAGGAGCCCCCCATGAAGAAGTCAGCCATCTGGACAACTGCAGGAATCGCCACCGTCGGATTCGGTGTGCCCGCCTATGCCGCGATCTCATCACCCCACGAGGTCAAGCAAATCGCCCCGACCCCCGTCGTGACCGTACCGACGACCGAGGACAGCGCCACCGTGACGTCGCTCGACGACAGCAAGGTGACCGTGGTCAGCACCCCTGCCTCGCTCCCGACGATCAGCCTCACGGTCAACTCCACCTCGAACAGCGTCGAAGACGTCAGCGGCAACTGCGACGAAGCCGAGCACGCCAACGATGCAGCATGCGCCGGCACCGCAACGTCGGTTGACGACGATGCCACGTCGAACAGCGTCGAAGACGTCAGCGGCAACTGCGACGAAGCCGAGCACGCCAACGATGCAGCGTGCGCCGGCGGCGCCACGCCCGTCGACAACAGCACGCACACCAGCGTCGACGACAACCCCCACACCAGCGTCGACGACAGCTCCGGACTCGGTGGCAGTGGTGGAAGCGGCAGCGGTGGCGCCGACGACTCCAGCCATGGCGGCAAGGACGGCTGAACACAAGCGCTCGATCTCGAGCAGCGAATCGGTGACGACTAGGGTCGCTACCGATTCGCTGCTTCTTGCGTTTTGCGCTCCGAGGTACCAAGCCGAGTCCGGCGGATGACATCGAAGGGACTGACATGGCGATCGAAGTTGCGAACGGACCGGTTTCATGGGGCGTCGATCTGCCCGACAAGCCAGGCGCGCCGCCGTGGGACGAGGTCTTCGACGAGATCAGCCAGGCCGGGTACAAGCTGTGCGAGTTGGGCCCGATGGGGTACCTCCCCGACGACGACGACCGCATCCGCGCCGAGCTCGGCGCCCGTGGCCTCGGCGTCGCCGGTTCGTACATCTTCGAGCCGATGCACGACCGCGACCGCCACGATCACATCAACGAGGTCACCGAGATCACGTGTGCGCGCATCGCTGCGCTGGGCGGCAAGTTCCTCGTCGTCATCGATATGGTCAGCGACGAGCGGGGCGCCACGGCCGGCCGCGGCGCGGTCGCCCGGCGACTCGAAGGACAGGGATACGAGGACTTGCTGTCGGGCGTCCGTCAGGCATGCGCAATTGCGATCCAGCACGGGCTCACTCCCGCGCTGCACCAGCACAGCGGCAGCTACATCGAGTTCGAGGACGAGGTCGAGCGGATGCTTGCCGACACGGTGAACGACGGCATGCAGCTCTGCATCGACACCGGGCACTACATCTATGCAGGCATTGATCCGGTTCGGTTCCTCGCCGAGCACCGCGACCGCACGGCGTACCTGCACTTCAAGGACATCAATCCCGCGGTGCACCAGAAGGTGCTCAGCGATGGCGTCGGATTCTTCGACGCCATCTCACTCGGCGTCTTCTGCCCCGTCGGTCAGGGGATGGTCGACTTCGCCGCGCTGGCGACCGAGGTCGACGACTTCGACGGCCCGGGCACGATCGAGCAGGACCGCGATTTCGAGTCGACCACGACTGCGCTGGAAGATGCGAAGGCCAGCCTCGACTACCTGCGGGGCATCGGAATCGCCCGCTGACCCGTTGTCACAACGAGCGCCGCGTCACGGCCACACTTGACCCGCCGGCCGCAGCGGCGATCACCGCATCGGTCACCTCGGCGACGCGCAGGCCGTCGACGAAGGTCGGTCCTGACAGCACCGTGCCGGCGGCGAGGTTGCGCAGCGTGTTGCGAGCCGCGATCGTGAACGCGTCGGTGTAGCCAAGGCCCTGGGCGGCAACCGTGTGAATGCCGTCGGCGCCGGGGTGCGCCGGGCCGACGAGGATCGTGCGGAAGCCCTGCCGGTCTTCGGGGTCGGTGCCATCGAAGAAGCGCAGTTCGTTCGAGCGCTGCCACGAGAACGAGATCGAGCCGCGCGAGCCGATCACCTCGAACCCGAGGTCGCACTTGTGCCCGGTGCCCGCCCACGAGGCGAGGATCGTGCCACTGGCACCATTGTCGAAGTCGGCGAGGATCTCGGTCTGGTCGTCGACCGTGACGTCGACCATGCTGGCGTCCGGGCTGCGGCGCTGCGGCACGAACGTCTGCATCCGCGCTGCGACCTGAGCGATCGGGCCGACGAGGTACTGCAGCAGATCGATGCAATGGGAGCCGACATCGCCCAGCGCCCCCGAGCCGGCTCGGACCTTGTCGAACCTCCAGCTCATCGGGATGTCGGGGTTGCCGTTGTAGTCGAGCAGGAACTGGGCGCGTGCCGTGCGCACATGACCGAGCGCACCCTCGTCGATCAGCTTTCGAGCCATGGCGACGGCCGGCCATTGCCGGTACACGAACCCGACTTGGGTCACCCGACCGCTGTCGCGTGCTGCCTCGCAGAGCCGGAACGAACTGTCACCGTCGAGCGCCAACGGCTTCTCGCACAAGACGTGCTTCCCGCGTGCCAACGCATCCAGTGCGATGTCGACGTGGTTGTCGTTGGGGGTGCAGATGTCGACCGCGTCGATGTCGTCGGATGCCGTGATCTCCTCCCAACTCGGGACAGCCCGCCCCCAACCCCAATCTCGAGCGGCGCGATCAGCGAGCCTGGCGTCGAAATCGGTGACGGCGACCGCATCGATGCCGGGGATCTCGGAGCCGAACAACATCGCTGCGTTGCGATAGGCGATGCTGTGGATCTTGCCCATGAAACCCGCACCGATCAGGCCGATACGTACTCCCGCCATCAGGTCCTCCCTCGTCGTCGACGGCGCAGTCTAGGCAGTGGTCTTTTCGCGCGAGGATTGGTGTCCATGGAACTCAGTGAGGTGCTGATCGACGTCTTCGACCGAGTCGCCGAGCATGTCAAGGAGGCTGTCAGCGGCCTCGACCTCGACGCACTACACGCCGCACCGGAGCCCGGCTCCAATCCGATCGCGTGGCTGGTCTGGCACCTGACCCGGGTGCAGGACCACCACGTCGCCGAGATCGTCGACGAAGCGCAGGTCTGGATCTCGGGGAACTGGGCGCCGCGCTTCGGTGTCGAACCTGACGCTCAGGACATCGGCTACGGGCACACGTGGGAGGAGGTGCTGACCGTTCGTGCGGAGAGCGCCGCCGTCTTGGTCGAGTACTACCAGGCGGTCGCCTCGAGGACGCGTCTGTTGCTCGAGCGCACGACGTCGACGGACCTCGACCGCGTCGTCGACAACCGCTGGAACCCGCCGGTGACGCTCGGGGTCCGCCTGGTCAGCATCGCCGACGACGACATCCAACACGCCGCACAAGCCACGTACGTCCGCGGCATCCTGGAGCGCCGCTGAGCTCGACGCCACGCATCGCTGGGTGCCAGCGCTGATCAAAGCCTGTGGAGTTCTTGGCGCCCACCTGGGTGCCTCGAAACACTCCACAGGGCTCAGCGCGCCGGAGCGCCAGAACGGCGAAGGGCCGGCGCACCCTCTCGGATGCTCCGGCCCTTCTGTTGGATGACGAGGGTCAGACGAGCTCGTACTCGGGCTCGTCGATCACCTCGTGATCCGCTGACGCAAACGCCGTCGTCGGGACCGGCGGGGTGTGCGGGGTCAGCACGTGCGAACCCTCGACATCGACGTGCGGCAGCAGGCGATCGAGCCAACCCGGCAGCCACCAGTTGGCGTCACCCATCAGCGCCATGGTTGCCGGAACCAGGATCATCCTGACGACGGTGGCGTCGACCAGCACTGCGACGGTCAGACCGACGGCGAACATCTTGATCTCGACGTCGGGGATCAGCAGGAAGGCTGCGAACACACTGATCATGATCAATGCGGCAGAGGTGATCACCCGTGCGGTTGCCGCCAGCCCGGCGACCACGCTGGTGTGGCTGTCACGGGTGCGGAGATACTCCTCGCGGACCCGGCTGAGCAGGAACACCTCGTAGTCCATCGACAGACCGAACAGGATGGCGAACATGATCATCGGCAGGAACGGGCTGATCGGCACGGTGTGATCCACGCCGAGGGCTCCACTCCCCCAACCCCACTGGAACACGGCGACGACTACACCGTATGCCGCACCGATCGACAGCAGGTTCATGACTGCGGCCTTCAGCGGCACCAGCACCGAACGGAAGACCATCATCAGCAGCAGGAACGACAGACCGACGACCGCACCGATGAAAAGCGGAAGACGCGATGCCAGCCGCTCGCTGATGTCGATGAAGGCTGCGGTCTGGCCCGTGACGAAGGCCTGCGACTGCGTGCCGCTGAGCGCCGGGGGCAACACGTCGTCGCGCAACGAATGGACCAGCGACTCGGTCTTGGCGTCTTGCGGCGACGTGACGGGATAGGCGGTGATCACCGCGGTGTCGCCCGCCGGGTTGACGATCGGTGCCGTGACGAAGGCGATGCCGTCGGTGGCAGCGATGGCGCTGCGCACCTGGTCTGCCTTGGCCACGCCATCGGTCCCGTCGACCACGATCGTGAGCGGACCGTTGAAGCCCTCCCCGAAGCCCTCGGCCAGCAGGTCGTATGCCTTGCGGTACGTCGTGCTGGTTGCACCGGTGCCATCGTCGGCCATGCCGGTACGCATCGACAGCACCGGGCCCGCAAGCGCTGCGAGACCGACGAAGCTGATGATCGCGTAGCGCCACGGGTGGCTGCCGACATGGTCGGCCCACCGGCCCGAGACCGTCTCGCTCGACTGGACGGTCTGGGGCCGCTTGCGACCGATGTGCCACGAGTCGATCCGCCGACCAGCGAGGCCGAGGAAGGCAGGCAGCAACGTGAGGGCAGCGAGCACCGCCACAGCGACCGTGATCGCCGAAGCAAGCCCCATGACGGCGATCGCCGGGATGCCGGCGATTCGCAAACCGGCGATGGCGATGACCACCGTGGAACCGGCGAACAGCACGGCGCTCCCGGCGGTGGCATTGGCCAAGCCGACCGACTCGACCACGGAGCGGCCCTCATGAAGAAAGGCTCGGTGACGAGTGACGATGAACAGGGCGTAGTCGATGCCCACCCCCAGCCCGATCATGGCGGCCAGCAGCCCGGTGAAATCGGGCATGTCGGTGAGATGGCTGCCCAGGGTCAACAAGGCCACGCCGGTGCCCACCCCGAACAGGGCCACCGCGATGGGCAGGCCCATGGCCAGAACCGAACCAAAGGAGATGAGCAGGATGAAGATGGCGAAGGCCACGCCCAAAAGCTCCGATTCGGGGGGCTTGAACTCGGCGAAGACCTGCCCACCCAGCTCTACCTGGAGGCCGCTCAACTCGGGGCGTAGTTCCTTGGTGTCTTTGGCCAGGCGCAGGAAATCGGCCTGTTGGATGTCGGGGTCGAATTGCACCCGGGCGTAGGCCAGCTTGTTTGCGTCGGGGCCCTGCTGGGCGATCTGGCTGGTCCCCAGCTCGCTGTAGGGGCTAGTCACCGCGACCACGCCTTTCTGCGGGGCGACGCCCTCGAACATGGTGGTCATGGCCGCGGTGATGGCGGGGTCCTGAACGCCTTGCTCGGCCCGAAACACCACGGTGCCCTCGAACCCGGACCCGGCCAAGCCGGCCTCGTTGAGGAGGTCGAACCCTTCCTGGCTCTCGGTCCCGGCCAGGCGGAAATCGGTGTGGTAGCCGCTGCCGGCGAGGCCCTGGAAGACACCCAGGAGGACCAACAACCCGATCCAGAGGCC
>JAYVOI010000313.1:0-7946 GCA_043758005.1 Ilumatobacteraceae bacterium | reverse complement strand
TCGCCGATCTCGCGGATCTCGCTGATGATGCCGACGTCATCGTCAACGGTGTCGTCGGCTTCGCCGGGCTGGCGGTGACCGTGCGCACCCTGCAGCTGGGCAAGCGGCTGGCGTTGGCCAACAAGGAGAGCCTGATTGCCGGCGCACCGGTCGTGCAACCACTCCGATCGACCGCCGGCGCCGAGCTGGTTCCCGTCGACAGCGAGCACTGTGCAGTGCATCAGTGCCTGCGTTCGAGCGCCGACGCAGGTCGCGAGGTCGCCCGTATCGTGCTGACGGCCAGTGGCGGGCCGTTTCGCGGTCGCAGTGCTGCGGAACTTGCCGACGTCGAGGTCGACCAGGCGCTGGCCCACCCCACGTGGAAGATGGGCCCGAAGATCACCATCGACTCCAGCACGTTGATGAACAAGGGCCTCGAGGTGATCGAGGCGCACGAGCTGTTCGGTACGCCCTACGACCGGATCGAGGTCGTCGTGCATCCGCAGTCGATCGTGCACTCGATGGTCGAGTTCACCGACGGCTCGACGATCGCCCAGCTCAGCATGCCCGACATGCGCCTGCCGATCGGGTACGCGCTGGCCTACCCCAGCCGGATCTCGACGTCGTTCGGACGAATCGACTGGTCAGCGTTGCGCCGGCTCGACTTCGAGGCACCCGACACCGCCACGTTCCGGTGCCTGCCACTTGCGTACGAGGCCGGCCGCATCGGCTCGACGGCTCCGGCCTGGCTCAGCGCAGCCAACGAGGTGGCGGTCGAAGCCTTCCTGGCCGGGCGCATCCGCTGGTCACAGATCGCCGAGGTGTGTGACGCATCGCTCCAGCGCTTCGAGCGATCTGCCGATAGAACAGTGAACGACATCATTGCCGCCGATGCTCGAGCACGTCAGGTGGCCACGGAGGTTCTTGCAGCGTGAGTGACACCTACACCAAGTTTCGCAACGAGGTGATGGCCGGCGGGGCAGACAGCCCCGAGCTCGAGCCGACCGCCGGTGGGTCGACTGCGGTGATCGGTTTTGCGGTGATCATCGGCTTGCTGGTCGCCCTGTTGATGTGGAGTCCGTGGGCCTTCCTGTTCGCCATTGGCCTGCTCATCTCGATCTTCCTCCACGAGCTCGGCCATTTCGTCACCGCTCGGTGGACCGGCATGAAGGCCACGCAGTTCTTCTTGTTCATGGGCCCGAAGCTGTGGAGCTTCCGTCGCGGCGAGACCGAGTACGGCTTCCGCGCCTATCCCGTCGGCGCATTCGTGCGCATCATCGGGATGAACAACCTCGACGAGGTCGATCCGGCCGACGAGCCGCGCGCGTATCGCAACAAGAGCTACCCGCGACGCATGCTGGTGATCACTGCTGGTTCGCTGATGCACATGCTGATCGCCATCACGTTGATCTTCGGCGTGTACGCCGTCAACGGGCGCCGGGTGGAGACAGGGCGCGTCGGGATCGGCAGTGTCGAGACCGGGTTCCCCGCCAACGTCGCCGGCGTCGAGCCGGGCGACATCGTGCTGTCCATCGACGGCGTCGTGCCCACGAGTCCGGACGACTTCGTCACCCAGATTCGCAGCCACCAGCCGGGCGATCCGGTGACGCTGGTGCTCGATCGGAATGGTGCAACGATCACCAAGGTGGTCGGTCTCGGCTCCAACCCGACGGCGGGCGACGGGTTCGGCAAGGCCTTTCTCGGGGTCAGCTCGGGCAGCGAGGTGTCGTGGAACAACGAGTCGATCGCCAGCGCTGCCGTTCACAGCGTTCGCGACATCGGTCCCGTGATGTGGCAGAGCGTCGGCGGAGTGGTGAAGGTGCTCAACCCGGTCAACATCATCGGCCACCTGACGGGATCCAACACCGACCTCAACACCAGGCCGACCACGGTCGTCGGCATCAGCAAGTTGAGCGCGACGATCGGTGACGAATCGGGGTTCGGCGGTTTGCTGTTGACCCTTGCCGCCGTCAACGTGTTCGTCGGGTTGCTGAACCTGTTCCCCGTGCTGCCGTTCGACGGCGGCCACGCGGCCATCGCCACCTACGAGCGGCTGCGCTCGCGCCGCGGTCGGGCGCCGTATCGAGCCGACATCGCCAAGATGATCCCGGTGGCGATGACGATGATCGGCGTGCTGGCGATGTTGTTCATCACCGGGTTGTACCTCGATTTCGCCAAGCCCCTGCGCTGAGCTGGCACACTGCAGTCATGCCGTTTGATCGCAAGGCCACTCGCCAGATCTCCGTCGGCAAGGTGCTCGTCGGGGGAGGCGCGCCGATCTCGGTGCAGTCGATGACCATCACCAAGACGGCCGATGTCGAAGGTACTCTGCAGCAGATCTACGCGCTCGCCGCGGCCGGCTGCGACATCGTTCGTTGTACCTGCAACGAGCAGGAAGCGGCGGAGGGGTTGGCCCAGATCGTGCCGCGGTCGCCGATCCCGATCATCGCCGACATCCACCATCAGTACCGAATGGCGCTGGCGGCGATGGAGGCCGGCGTGCACGGATTGCGGCTGAACCCGGGCAACATTCGCAAGCCCGAGCACATCAAAGCGGTCGCCTCCGAGGCGCGTGACCGCCAGATCTCGATCCGCATCGGAGTCAACGGCGGATCGTTGGACCCGTCGCTGTACGAGAAGTACGGCGGCATCACGCCCGAGGCGATGGTCGAGAGCGCGCAGCGCGAGATGGCGTACTTCCACGAGGTCGACTTCGACCTGATGAAGATCAGCGTCAAGGCATCGAACGTGCCGTTGATGGTCGAGGCGTATCGTCAGCTCAGTGAGGTGACCGATGTGCCCTTGCACCTCGGCGTGACCGAGGCCGGGCCGCCGCCCGCTGGTCTGGTGAAGGCAACGGCCGGCATTGCCACGTTGCTGCTGGAGGGCATCGGCGACACCATCCGTTACTCCTTGACCGCCGACCCGGTCGAGGAAGCCCGCGCTGGGCGGCAGTTGCTCGAGGCGCTGGGTCTGCGCGAGCGCAAGAACATCGACCTGATCGCTTGCCCGAGTTGCGGTCGTGCCGAGATCGACGTGATCGATGTCGCCAATCGGGCCATGCAGGCCTTTGGTGATCGCAAGATCCCGCTGCAGGTGGCCGTGATGGGCTGCGTGGTCAACGGCCCCGGCGAGGCACGCGAGGCCGACCTGGGAATCGCGGCCGGCAACAAGCGCGGCCACCTGTTCGTCAAGGGCCGCAACGTTGCCGTGGTGCCCGAGTCGGAGATGGTCGAAGCCCTCGTCGAGTGGGCAGAGTTCATCCACGAGCACGGCACCGACGCGGCCATCGCCCGGGTCGATACCGCGCTGGCCGAGCGAGAAGCCGCCAAGGACCGCGCCAAGTTGATGAACGAGCAGGGCGACGACGTCAACCACTCGCAGGAGCGCATCGTCGAGATCAGGCGAACCACCGCAAGCTGACGGCAACGGGCGATAGTCTCCGCGTCATGACGGTAGCAACACACCACATACCGCATCGCCTCACTTGGGAGGCCTTTGTCGAGCTGCCTGAAGCGCTCCTCCGTCACGCCGAGTTGCACGATGGTGAGGTTGTCGAAATGGCTTCTCCAGACCGACCCCACCAGCTCACGCTGGTCAACCTGATCGGAGTCCTGCTCCCATGGGTGAGCGAGCGCGGTGGCGAGCTTGTGCCCGATCCACACGTCCGCATCGCCGACTACTGGGGCTACCAGCCCGACTTGGCGTACTACGCACCCGATCGGGTGCCGGGCTCTGGGTATTGGAAGCTGGCCCCGAATTTGGCGGTCGAGATCCTGTCGCCGTCAACGCGCCGCAAAGATTTCCTGCGCAAGCCGACCCACTACTTCTCCTTGGACGTGCTGGAACTGTGGCTCGTCGACTGCGACGAGCGTGTGTTCCACGTGCTGCACCCCAGCGGCGAGTACCACGAGTGGGTCGACGGCGATGTCGTCGTGTCACCGCTGCTGCCGGGCTTCGAGGCGGCGGTCGCCGACCTGATCTCGCAGGTCTCATGACGCCACACGTACATCCGTTGTTCGAGTTCGACCCGTCGCAAGAGGCGGTGATCAACCCGTCGATCCACAAGCCGATGCTGGGCTTTCCCTCGCGGGCGGTGATGTGCTGGTTCGGCAACGTCGTGCGCGATCGCACGATCGATGTCGAGCCGGTCCACAACGTGCCGTTCGAGCACGGAGATCATGCGATCTGCATCATCGAGCACAAGGGGTACGACGTCGCGCTGGTCAGTCCCGGGGTAGGCGCGCCTGCCGCGGTCACCTCGTTGGAGGTCGTGATCTCGCTCGGTGCAACACAGATCATCGGCTGCGGCGGTGCCGGTATTGTTCGCGCCGGGTTCGACGTCGGACACGTGATCGTGCCGACCGGTGCGATCCGCGACGAGGGCACTAGCTACCACTACGCACCGGCCGACGCGGCCGTACTCCCGCACCCGCGCGCGCTCACGGCGATCGACGACGTGCTGAGCGAAGCCGGGGTCCCGCACGACCGCGGACTGACCTGGACGACCGACGCGTTCTTTCGCGAGACACCGGCCAAGGTTGCCCGGCGACGCGAGCAGGGGTGCATCACGGTGGAGATGGAGGCTGCAGCAATGTTCGCGGCCGCAGCGTTCCGCGGTGTCGTCTACGGCCAGCTGCTCTATGCCGGCGACGATGTCAGCGCCAGTGAATGGGATCATCGCCACTGGGAGTCGCAAACCTCGGCCCGTGATCGCCTGCTCGACCTCGCCCTCGATGCCGTCATCCGCCTTTAGATCGGTTCTTGCACGACGAAGATGGACGCGGGACCGGCCAGATTGGTGGTCTCGGCATCCGCCAGGAACTGGCATTCGCCGCGGCGCGCACCGCTGACGAACAGCAGTAGCTCGCGCCCGACGGCTTGGTGGCGGCGCCGAGCACCCGCCCGAATCTCGCATCGCGACACCGCGAACGGCGTGTTCGACGTGGGGTAGCGCCACCAACCGGGCTCGGACTCCACGGCGCGGACGACGGGCTGTTCCAACGGCTCGAAGTCGAGCACGCCGAGCAGTTCCTCGACGTCGACGTGCTTCACCGTCATGCCACCGCGCACGACGTTGTCGCTGTTGGCCATCACTTCCACACCGAAGCCGCGGAGGTAGGCGTGCAGGTTGCCGGGGCCGAGGAACACGGCCTCGCCGGGGCCGAGCAGCACTCGATTGAGCAGCAGGGTCACGACCACCGACGGGTCGTCGGGGTAGGCGTCGGCGAGCTCGCTGACCAGGGTGGCCTCGACCCTGTCGTGGCGCCGGCAGGCGGCGATCGTCGATGTGATGTCGAACTCGCGGCGATACACGGTCTCGACGGTTGTGGCGAGCTTGTCGTGTTGCAGCAAGCCCGCCAGGTCGTGGGCCTCGATGTCATCGAGCAACGCAATGGTGTCGTCGATCGGACGGAAGCCGCACAGTGTGTCGAACGTCGTCAGCGCGCAAAGCATCTCCGGCTTTGCGAAGCGATCTCGGTACGTGCGTTGCGGCGCGTCGCGAGCGATGCCGAGCTGATCCTCACGCTCGTACCCGGCCTCGGCCCGGAGATGATCAGGGTGTGTTTGCAGCGAGAGTGGTTGCGCCGCAGCCATCAGCTTCAACAGGTACGGAAGGTCTCCGGCGATCGACTGCAATGGCGACCCATCGTCAATGGTCGAAGGCGCAAGCGGGTGCGTTCCCATCCACCACTCGGCCCACGGCCGGCCATCGGGCTGCTCGCCGACCATGTCGGGGATCGCGGAGGCGTCCCCCCATGCGTAGTGCTGCGCCCGACCGTGGACCATGTGCATGTCGCGACACGCTAGTTGCGCGAAGGGCTACCGTTCCGTCGTTGCCTTCCAGACCCCGAGGTGTGCCATGCAGAACAAGATCCTGTTGTCCGAAGATCAGATCCCGACGCAGTGGTACAACGTCATTCCCGACCTGCCGTCGCCGCCACCTCCACCGTTACACCCAGGCACGATGCAACCGGTCGGCCCCGACGATCTTGCGCCACTGTTCCCGATGGCGCTGATCATGCAGGAAGTCACCCAGGACAGCTACGTCGACATCCCCGGTGGCGTGCTCGACGTGTACCGGTTGTGGAGGCCGTCGCCGCTGTTCCGCGCCCACCGCCTGGAGAAGGCGCTCGACACCCCGGCGCGGATCTACTACAAGTACGAAGGTGTCAGCCCGGCAGGATCGCACAAGCCGAACACGGCCGTGCCGCAGGCGTTCTACAACCACCAAGAGGGCATCACCAAGCTGACCACCGAGACGGGTGCGGGCCAATGGGGCACGGCGCTGGCCTTCGCCACCGCGCAGTACGGCATCGAGTGCGAGATCTGGCAGGTGGCCGCGTCGTACGTCGCCAAGCCGTACCGCCGAGTGATGATGGAGGTGTACGGGGCCACCGTGCACCCCAGCCCGTCCAACGTGACCGAGTACGGCCGGTCGCTGCTCGCCCAGGATCCTGATCACCCTGGCAGCCTCGGCATCGCGATCTCCGAGGCGGTCGGGGCCGCGGTCGCCGACCCCAAGACCCGGTACGCGCTGGGCAGCGTGTTGAACCACGTGCTGTTGCACCAGACCGTGATCGGCGAAGAGGCGTTGCTGCAGATGGCGATGGTGGGGGAGACCCCCGATCTGCTGGTGGGCTGCACCGGTGGTGGCTCGAACTTCGGTGGCCTGGCGTTCCCATTTCTCCGCGAGAAGATGGCTGGGCGCATGAACCCCACCATCCGATGCGTGGAACCGGCGGCCTGTCCAAGCCTGACCAAGGGCGAGTACCGCTACGACTTCGGCGACACCGCGGGCATGACGCCGCTGATGAAGATGCACACGCTGGGTCACGATTTCATCCCGCCGTCGATCCATGCCGGCGGCCTGCGCTACCACGGCATGTCGCCTCTGGTCTCGCACATCTACGAACTCGGTCTCGCCGAGGCGGAAGCCATCCCGCAGACCGAGTGCTTCGCCGGTGCCCTCACGTTCGCCCGCAGCGAGGGCATTCTCCCGGCGCCGGAGCCGACGCACGCCATTGCCGCAGCGATCCGCGAGGCCAAGCGATGCAAGGAGACCGGGGAGAGCAAGGTCATCCTCACCGCCCTGTGCGGGCATGGCCATCTCGATCTGGCTGCCTACGAGAGCTACCTCGCCGGCAACATGGTCGACTACGACCTCACCGACAAGGAGCTCGCCGACGCCATGTCAACCGTCCCGGTCATGGCCTGACCCAACAAAGCCATCGGGCGCGATTTCGGTAGCGCAGCTACTCACGTCGCGCCCGATCAGGGTGCTCAGAACAGTCGGAGCTCGTCGACGCGCAGGCCGCGAAGTTCGTCGTAGTCGACCTCGACGACGCGAAAGCCACGGGCCTCTGCCAGGACACGTGCCTGCGGCTTGACGATCTGGGCGACGTACACACCGCGCACGGTGCCGAGCGAGGAGTCGAGGTGCAGCCGCTCGATGTAGCGCGCCAGCTGCTCGACACCGTCGATCTCGCCGCGGCGTTTGACCTCGATGGCCACGACCTGGCCGTCGCGGTCGCGGCACAGCAGATCGATCGGGCCGATCGCGGTGGGGTATTCACGGCGAACGAGCGTCAACCCCTCTTCGATGGCGTGTGGTGATGCCGCGAGCAATTCCTGCAGATGGGCCTCGACGCCGTCTTTCTGCAGACCGGGATCATCGCCAAACTCGGCTTCGGTGTCGGACAACACCTCGTGCAACGTGATCGTCAACGACTCGCCCTTCGGATTCGTGACGGTCCATGCAGTGTCGCCGATGGTCAGCGTGTTCGGCGCGTTCATCCAGTTCAGCGGTTTGTACGCCCCGCCGTCGGCATGGATGGCGACGCACCCGTCGGCTTTGACCATGATCAGGCGCACCGCCTCGGGTAGGTGGGCGGTCAGCCGACCGGCGTAGTCGACCGAGCAGCGGGCAATGACGAGTCGCACGACGCGAAGCTATCGACCGGCGT
>JAYVOI010000312.1:0-3415 GCA_043758005.1 Ilumatobacteraceae bacterium | reverse complement strand
GACCATCCATCGCCTCGAGGATCTCCTCGAAGTCGATCTGTTGCACCCGACCGAGCTCGGCCAGGGCCGCAGTCTCTTCCGCCGGGGTGTCGGCCAGGATCATCTCGCGCACGACCGGCAAGCGGTCCGGCGCCAGGAACATGTGCTCGGTGCGGCACAGCCCGATGCCTTCGGCGCCGAGCTGGCGGGCATTGGTCGCGTCCTCGCCGGTGTCGGCGTTGGCGCGGACCGCCAGCTTGCCCTTGCGAACCTGATCGGCCCATTCGAGGATGGTGACGAACTCGGCGGGCGGCTCCGCGGCCTCCAGCTTCATCTCCCCGAGGATGACCTCACCGGTCGTGCCGTCGAGCGAGATGGTGTCGCCCTCCTTCACGACGATGTCGCCGACCGTGAACTGCTTGCCTTCGATCTTCACCATGTCGGCGCCGACGATGGCCGGCGTCCCCCAACCGCGGGCGACGACGGCTGCGTGGCTGACGAGTCCGCCGCGTGCCGTCAGGATTCCCTGGCTGACCATCATGCCGTGCACGTCTTCGGGACTCGTCTCGCTGCGTACCAGGATCACCTGCTCGCCACGATCGTCGGCATCGGTCGCATCGTCGGCGGTGAAGTACACCCGGCCGACTGCCGCGCCCGGCGACGCCGCCAGACCCTTGGCGATGACCTTGCCCTTGCCGGCGAACTGCGGATGCAGGACCTGATCGAGGTGGTCAGCGGCGACACGCATGAGTGCTTCGTGCTTGCTGATCTTCCAGCGAGCCTTGCCGGAGCCGGTGCCCTTCGTCATGTCGACGGCCATCCTCAACGCCGCCGCGCCGGTGCGCTTGCCGACGCGTGTCTGCAGCATCCACAGCTTGCCCTGCTCGATCGTGAACTCGGTGTCGCACATGTCGGCGTAGTGGCGCTCGAGGCGGTTGAAGATCTCGATCAGCTCGGCGTGGATCTTCGGGAAGTGCCCCTTCAGGTGGTCGAGGTCCTCGGTGTTACGGATGCCCGCGACCACGTCTTCGCCCTGCGCGTTGATGAGGAAGTCGCCGTACGGCTTGTTCTCGCCGGTGGCGGCGTTTCGGGTGAATCCCACGCCGGTGCCGCTCAACTGATCGCGGTTGCCGAAGACCATCGCCTGCACGTTGACGGCCGTGCCGAGGTCGTGGCTGATGCGCTCGCGGACTCGGTAGGCGATCGCTCGTGCGCCGTTCCAGCTGGCGAACACTGCTTCGACTGCACCGCGGAGTTGCTTCGTGGGATCCTGCGGGAACGGCTTGCCGGTCTCGGCCTTGACGACCTTCTTGTAGTGCCCGCACAGTTCCTTCAGCGCCTTCGCCGTCAGTTCGGCGTCGGTCTTGACCTTGGCCGCGGCCTTGGCCGCCTCGAGCGGCTTGTCGAAGTGCTCGCCCTCGACGCCCAGCACGATGCGGCCGTACATGGCGATGAACCGGCGATAGCTGTCGTACGCGAAGCGTTCGTTGCCGGTCACTGCGGCCAGCCCCTTGACGCTGCTGTCGTTGAGGCCGAGGTTGAGCACGGTGTCCATCATCCCGGGCATCGAGAACTTGGCGCCGGACCGCACGCTGACCAGCAGCGGGTCGGCTGCGTCGCCGAGGGTGCGACCCATCGCCTTCTCGAGCTTGGTCACCTGCTTGGCGATCTCGTCGGACAGGCCGCTCGGCCAGCCACCTTTCATGTACGCACGACACGCATCGGTGGAGATCGTGAAGCCCGGCGGGACCGGCAACTTCAGCACACTGGTCATCTCGGCCAGGTTGGCTCCCTTGCCACCGAGGAGATCTTTGTACTCCATGGGAGAACGACGGTGTTTGTGATCAAAGGAGTAGACGTACGGCACGAGAGACGAGTCTACGAGGTCCCGCCGGTGGGAGGGACTTTCCACTGCGTAGGCTCACCACATGAGTTCGCAACCGGCGTTTCGGCTGTTCGGGTTCCCCGTGCATGTGCGACCAGGTTTCTACATGTTCATGGTGATCGTCGTGATCGCCAACGGGCCTGATCTCGGGATCTGGCTGGCGGCGTTCATCGCCGTGCTGACGTTGATCCACGAGCTCGGCCACGCGTTCGCGGCGCGCGCGACCGGTGCAGAAGCAGAGATCTCGCTCGACCTCCTCGCCGGGTACGCCGCGTTCGTGCCCACCCGGCCGCTGAAGCGGTGGGAGCGCGCCGGCATCAGCTTCGCCGGGCCGGCCGTGCAGATCGCCGTCAGCGTGCTGGCGCTCTGGGCGATGGGCGTGCATCCGCTCCACCCCGGTGTCGGCGCGTCGGATGCTGCCCGTGCCCTCTGGTGGGCCGGCCCGGTGATCGGGCTGTTCAACCTGCTGCCGATCCTGCCGTTCGACGGCGGCAACATCGTGCTGGCCGGCCTCGAGCTGGTGCTCGGCAAGCGGGCCAAGCTGGTCATGCTGTATGCCAGCTTTGCCATCACCATCGGTGGCGGTCTGTGGCTGCTGTCCCAGCCGCGATTCGGAACCATCGCCATCTACGCGGCGATCTTCCCGCTGATGGCGCAGATGCAGATGCTGCGTGCGTACCGCGAGTCGAAGCAGCCACCCAGTGGCCTTGCCGCGGCCGCGTTGGCCGAGACCGCCGCGTGGCACGACAACGACCTGTCGCACATGCTGCCCGAGCAGGTCCCGTCACCGTGGTTCCGCGCCAACCAGCAGTTGCACCAGACCAGCCCCGAGCTCGCCAGGGCCGTCCTCCTCGATTCCTTCGCGTACACCGGTCAACCGCACTGGCTCCCGCCCGACGCCGCTGACCCGGGAACCCTTCGGACCCTCGTCGACCTGCTCCCCCGGCCGCTGCCGACGGGCAATCCCCACGCCGAACAGGCCCTCGCCGGCATCCTCGTGCGGCTCGGCGACTACGACACCGCCGCCCACTACGCCGCGGACTCCTACCGACGATCGCCGTCGCCGGCCTCGGCATTCATGATCGCCCGCAGCGCCGCTGCCCTGGGGGATCGCGAGACCGCCATCGGTTGGCTTCGCGCCGCAGAGACGCTGGCAAGCCCGGAATGGATCGGTCAGTCGCTGCGCCAGGCGCCGGAGCTCGCATTGCTCGCAGGGCGCAGGGCGCCCGCTGCCGACCTGGGATAGCTCACCGCCGATCAGCCGAGCTGGGCGGCCAGCTTCTTCGGCGCGATCAGGCAATACGAAGTGCGGATCAGTTCGTCGATCTCGTCCCAATCGATCGGTGCGGCGGCCAAATCCATTCGTACCCAACCGCCCCTGGCCAGGTACGGCGCAGGCGTGAAGCGGGCATCGTCGAGCAGCGCAGGCAACTCGTCGCGATCCGCCTTCACCGTCAGGCTGCCGCCCTGACCCGGGAATGCGAAGATCTTCTTGCGCACCCGAAAGTTGATGTCGGTCCCCCACGTGACCTCTTCGGTCGCTTCCGGCAA
>JAYVOI010000311.1:0-3417 GCA_043758005.1 Ilumatobacteraceae bacterium | reverse complement strand
AGTTGGAGTTCTTCAACGGGCTCGGAGGGTTCGCCGACGGCGGACGCGAGTACGTGACCACACTCGGCCCAGGTCAATCGACGCCGGCACCGTGGCTGAACGTGATCGCCAACCCGTCGTTCGGGTTCCAGGTCTCCGAGTCGGGTGCCGGCTACACGTGGTCCGGCAACAGCCGCGAGAACCAGTTGACGCCATGGTCCAACGATCCGGTCACCGACCCCATCAGCGAGGCGATCTACGTGCGCGACGACGACACGGGCGAGCTCTGGTGTGCGACCGCGCAACCGATCCGCTTGGAGAGCTCGACCTACGTGGCGCACCACGCGGCCGGGTACAGCCGGTTCGAGCATCTGCACGACGGCATCCAACTCACCCTGGTGCAGTACGTCATGCCCGACGATCCCGTGAAGGTCTCGGTGTTGACCCTCGAGAACCGATCGGGCAAGTCACGGCGACTGTCGGTCACCGCCTACGCGGAATGGGTGCTCGGCACGTCGCGCGGCGCCAGCGCGCCGCGGATCGTCACAGCACTCGACGCCGAGACCGGCGCACTCCTCGTACGCAACCCGTGGAACACCGAGTTCGCCGGACATGTCGCCTTCTTCGATCTCGGCGGTCGCCAGACGGGGTGGACCGCGGATCGCACCGAGTTCCTCGGTCGCAACGGTGACCCGACTCGACCCGCCGGTCTCGACCGTGGCTACCACCTCCGCGAAGCCAGCGGCGCCGGGCTCGACCCGTGCACCGCGCTGCAGATTTCGTTCGACGTTGCGAACGGCGCGGCCACCGAGGTGGTCGTGCTGCTCGGTGAGGCGACCGACGCGTCTGCCGTCGCCGACCTCGTGCGCCGGGGACGGGCCGCCGAACACGAGACGACGTTGCGCGATGTCATGAGCTACTGGGACGATGTGCAGGGCACGATCCAGGTGCGCACCCCCGACCGGTCGCTCGACATCATGGTCAACCATTGGCTGATCTACCAGACGCTGGCATGCCGGTTCTGGGCTCGGTCCGCGTTCTATCAGGCAGGCGGCGCGTACGGGTTCCGCGATCAGCTGCAAGACGTGCTCGCTCTCGTGACCGCCAAGCGCGACCTGACCCGCGAGCACCTGCTTCGTGCCGCCGCCCGCCAGTTCACCGAGGGCGACGTGCAGCACTGGTGGCACCCGCCGTCGGGCCGTGGCGTGCGGACCCGGATCTCCGACGACCGCGTCTGGCTTCCGTACGCCGTCGACCGGTATCTCGCGGTCACCGGCGACGATGCGGTGCTCGACGAGATGGTGCCGTACCTCGAGGGTCCCGCGTTGCGGCCTGAGCAGACCGACAACTACTTCCAACCCGAGGCAACGCCGCACTCGGCCTCGCTGTTCGAGCATTGTGCCGCGGCGCTCGATCGGAGCCTTGCCGTTGGGTTGCACGGCCTGCCGCTGATGGGGTCGGGCGATTGGAACGACGGGATGGACCGAGTCGGTCACGACGGCCGCGGCGAGAGCGTCTGGCTGGGCTGGTTCCTGCACATGGCCCTCGCTGCGTTCGTACCGATCGCCGAGTGCCGGGGCGAGCAGGCTCGCGCCGATCGTTGGAAGACGCACATGAGCGGGCTCGAGCGGGCGCTCGAAGCCGACGGCTGGGATGGCGACTGGTATCGACGGGCGTTCTTCGACGACGGCACCCCACTCGGCTCGGCGATGAACGCCGAGTGCCGCATCGATTCGATCGCCCAGTCATGGGCGGTGCTCTCAGGCGTCGCCAACCCCATCCGGGCCGAGCGGGCGATGGCCGCGGTCAATGAGTTCCTCATCCGCCTCGGCGACGGGCTGGTGCTGCTCTTCACGCCGCCGTTCGACCACTCGGCCGTCGATCCCGGATACATCAAGGGATACCTGCCGGGCATCCGCGAGAACGGCGGTCAGTACACCCACGGCGCCATCTGGTCGGTGCTGGCCTTCGCCGCGTTGGGCGACGGCGACAAGGCCGGCGAACTGTTCTCCGTGCTGAACCCGATCAACCATGCCAGCACGCGAGCCGGCGTGCACCGGTACAAGGTCGAGCCGTACGTGATGGCGGCCGACGTGTACACCGAACCGCCGCACGTCGGCCGTGGCGGATGGACGTGGTACACGGGTTCGGCGGGCTGGATGTACCAGGCCGGCACAGAGTGGATCCTCGGGTTCCGGCTCCGCGGCACGACGTTGGTGGTCGATCCGTGCATTCCCCGAGCCTGGCCCGGCTTCGAGATCGACTTCCGCTACCACAGCGCCAAGTACGAGATCGTGGTGCAGAACCCCGCTGGTGTCAGCCGGGGCGTTGCCTCGATCGAGCTCGACGGCGCAGCGCTTGATCGCGGAACCCCGATTCCGCTCGCTGACGACGGGGTCACCCACCACGTTCGGATCGTGCTCGGGTGAGCCGCCGACCTGCGGTAGGAGCGTCCGCGCGATTCGCGACTTGATTCCACACCGGCCCGTGCCGATACCTTCTGGGAGCGGGATGGTTCGAGAGGAAGCTCCGTGGGTACCACCGCAACAATGTCCAAACCGCATCCGTTGTGGTTGCTGCGCCTCGCTGCGGTGACAGTGACCATCGCCTGCCTGCCCGTCGTCGGCTCGAGTTCGAGTGTCGCCGCGGCGACGCCGCCGGCCGATGCCCCGGCGGTGTCCCTGATCGGCGACTCGACGATGGCTGGCATGGCGTGGAACTCGACCACCGGCAACGACCCACGAGACATCGTCGGCAACTCGTACCGACTGGCGTTCGACGCCGAGAGCTGCCGGCGCCTCGTGGTCGGCAGCTGCCGCGGACGCTTCGGTTACGTGCCGACGAGCGTGGTGCCGCTGATACGGACCACGCTGAACGGACGGCTCGGCGAGGCGATGGTGGTGATGGCCGGATACGACGACGCATCGATCACCAACGCAGTCGACCAGGTGATGGCGGAGGCGGAGGCGCAAGGTGTGACCCGAGTGTTCTGGCTGACGTACCGGACGAACACGGCCTACGTCTTGCCCGGTGGCCTCCCGGCACAGTTCTTGTACAGCAGCCACAACAACGAGTTGGCCGCGGCAGCGCAGCGGCACCCCTCGCTGCGGATCCTCGATTGGGACGGCTTCACCGCCAATCGAAGCAACTGGTTCGCCGGCGACGGCATCCACCTGAGCATCGACGGTGCGATCGGCCTGGCGACGTTCATCAAGGCCGCCCTCGACGCAGAGCCCGCGATCGGCCGGTGCCGGAACGCGAATGCCCTCACCGGCACGACCGACACCGGCACGGTGCCTGCGATCGTGCCCACCGAGCCATCGGGCTTCATCGCCCAAGCCCCGCGGCGAGTGCTCGACACGCGCGACAAGACGTTGGGTGGAGCATCGGGAATGCTCGGAGCCGGACGGACCGTGGCGATCGATCTCAGCCAGATCG
>JAYVOI010000310.1:0-3431 GCA_043758005.1 Ilumatobacteraceae bacterium | reverse complement strand
CGGCGGACCGCACCGACGTGATGGCCGCGGTCGTCGGCGACCTGCTGCCTGACTCGATCGTCGACCGTGAGGACAAAGCGGTGCTCGCCTCGGTGTTCATCGGGGCCCGAACGAGGGCCTTCATCGATCAGTGGGATGGCGGTGGTCTCGACGCCGAGTGGGTGGACCCGCAGGCGCTGCGCGAGGTGTGGCTACGGCGCTATCCGTACGTCGGGAGTTTCAACCTCTTGCACCAGGCCTGGCTGGCCAGGGCTTAGGCCCAAACACCTATTGCACGAGGTGAGGGCCGGTCGTACACTCCCTCAACGTTTGCGGGAGGGACTGTCATGAAGCGTCTGTATGAATCACCATTGGTGACCGACCTTGGTTCGGTGTCGGAGATGACGCGGGCGCGAGGCGGCGCCTATGGCGAGTTCGTGCAGGCGGGCGGTCCCGAACGGCGCAGGCGCAGGCGTCGGCGCGGTCGCGGCAAGGGCGGCGACGGCGGGGGCGGCGAAGACTGACCGACGCGGTCATCGCCTTTTTCTTCCATTAGCCTCGCCTGATGTCCCCGGGTGAGCTGACTGAGCATCGCCTGTACTGGTCCGATTCCGTCAAGATCGATCGAAATCACCGCGCTCTCGCGCCGCTGATCACCCCCGAGTCGGTCGTGGTCGACCTCGGCGCTGGCACCGGCCTGCTCGGCCTGGTCGCAACGGCCGAGGCGTGAAACGCCTGCGCGATCTGCCGAGGCTGGTGGCTCGTTCCATCGCCGTGGTGTGGCACGCGGCGCGCCGAGCGTTCATCGCCACGATCGTGCTCAACACATTCAGCGGTGCGTTGCTCCTGGTCGAGCTCGTCGTCTTGAAGGTGGTGCTGGGTCGCTTCGTCGATGTCGGCAGCGACGCCCCGGTGGGTCGCTTGGTTGGGCCGGTCGCGGTGTTCGTCGCTGGGTTGGCGATCGGTGGTGTGGTGGCCGTCGTCAGCAACCAGTTCAGTTGGTTGGCCGGCGAGCAGGTCGCCCGCGAGGTACAGGGCATGGTCGGCGAGGCCGCCAGTCGCGCCGCGCTGATCGACTTCGAACATCCGTCGTTCCACGATCGTCTCGAGCGCACGATGACCAACATCGTCGACCGCCCGTACGGCGTGGTGATGTCGCTGAGTGGCCTGATGACGTCGGGTTTCGGTGCACTGGCCGCCACCGTCGCCCTCGTCGTGATCAGTCCTCCACTGGCGCTGGTCAGCGTGCTCGCGGCTGTGCCGCTGGTGGTCGTGTCGACGAAGGTCGGGCGGTTGACGTGGTCGTTCCAGGTGGAGACCACCGAGAACGAACGTCGTCGCGAGTACATGTTGTCGCTGCTGACCAGCAAGGCGCCGGCCAAGGAGATTCGCTCGTTCAACCTCGCCAACCACTTCCTCACCACGTTCCGAGGGCTGTACGACCAGCGCATCGAACGGCAGCGCAAGTTGCTGCGCGAGCAGTTGCGGCTCACTGTGCTGTCGCGGTTCAGCAACGCGATCGTGCTCGGCGCGGCGGGTGGCCTGGTGCTGAAGTTCGTCGACAGCGGCCGCCTGTCGGTCGCCGAGGCAGGCACGGCGCTGGCCGCGATCGCCCTGTTGGCGACGCGCGCCAACGGCGCGGTGGCCGCGCTGGCGTCGACGTACGAGCACGGCCTGTTCCTGACCGAGACGTTCGCGTTCCTCGACGAGTACGCGGCCGTGGGCGATCACCCGTCGACGGTGCCGGTTCCCGCGTTCCACGGCGTGCGCCTCGACCATGTGTCGTTCCGCTACCCCAGCGGCGACAGCGATGCGATCAGCGACATTGACCTCGAGGTGAACCCGGGCGAGGTGGTCGCCCTGGTCGGCCCGAACGGGTCGGGCAAGACGACGGTGTCGAAGCTGTTGGCGCAACTGTTCCGCCCGACGTCGGGACGCATGTGGTGGGGCTCGGCCGACACGGCGGACCTGCCCGCAGCGGGGCTCCGCGAGCAGATCGCCGTGATCTTTCAAGACTTCGAGCGGTACGAACTGACGCTGGGGGAGAACGTCAGCCTCGGTCGCATCGCCGCCTCGGGTGACGACGAACGGCTGCGCGCCGCCCTGGCCGATGCCGATGCTGGCGAGGTGGGGTCGGAGCACGGCGCCGGCCTCGACACCTTGCTCGGTCCGCGGTGGATCGGGGGCACGGACTTGTCGATCGGCCAGTGGCAGCGATTGGCGATTGCCCGCGTCTTCTACCGCGACGCGCCGTTGCTGATCCTCGACGAACCGACCGCCTCGATCGATGCCCAGGCCGAAGCAGACACGTTCGCCAGCCTGCGGCGCCTGGCCGCCGGTCGTGCCGTGGTGATCGTCTCCCACCGATTCTCGACGGTCGCCTCGGCTGATCGGATCTACGTGTTGGATGCCGGCCGCGTCGTCGAGCACGGCACGCACGACGCATTGCTCGCGACCGACGGCACGTACGCCCGCCTGTTCAACCTGCAGGCCTCGTCGTACCTCGGGCGTCCACCCGTCGACTGACGTGCTCGCTGCGTGACCGTCGTGGAGACGGTCAGCGTGTGTCCACCTCGGGGCTGACGCCGCCGGCTTCCCACATCGTCGCGGCGTAGCTGCGCTCGAGGCTCTCGTCGATCGACTCGGCGCTCACGTCGCGCAGCAACGGGATCTGGTCGCGAATGATGCAGCCAAGCGTCGGCAACGACTCGCGGTCCGGCCAGCTCTGCCCGTCCCAGAGCTCGCTGCGACGCAGGGCCTTGGCGCAATGCATGTACTGCTGCATCACCACCACGCCGATGGCGGCCTTCGGACGGCGATCCTTCACTGCGCACGCATCGAGCACGTCGGGGTCGGTGGTGAGGTAGGCATGCCCGTTGACGCGCAGCGTCTCGTCGACGCCTGGGACGAGGAACAGCAACCCGATGCCCGACCCGTTGACGATGTTGGTGATCGAGTCGAGCAGGTTGTTGCCCGCCAGATCGGGGATGGCGAGGCGCTGGTCGTCGAGCACGACGACGAACCCGGGCGGCCCACCCTTGGGCGAGACATCGCCGCTCCCGTCGATCGGCGACGTGGTGCCGATGAGGACGAACGGCGACGCGTTGATGAACGTGCGGGCGTGTTGATCGATGCTGCCGAGCACCTTCTGGCGGGTGGTGTCGGCCGGCATGCGGTAGTGCTCGCGCAGCTCGCTCTCGCCGAGGATCACATGGTTGAACGGGTCAGTCATGCTGCGAACGGTAGTCCTGCAACCACCGTTCGATCTGCGGCAGTATCACCGGCCACGGCGGGCCGTGGGGCACCGACAGCCGGGCGACGGGCAGGCTGGCGGCGAGGTCGGCGGCGACCAGGAAGTGTCGTTCGATCAGGGCCGGGTCGACCAGGCCGCCGCAGAAGACCTGCCCCAGCAGTGACGTGACGGCGGTGGCCCCTTCGACGGGCTCGACGGT
>JAYVOI010000309.1:0-17867 GCA_043758005.1 Ilumatobacteraceae bacterium | reverse complement strand
CGGCAACTCGGACCAGCACACTGGTCTTGCCGTACCGACGAGGCCCGATCAGCGCAGTGACGCGCCGTTCGGTGATGCGTTCGATGAGGTCGGCGATCAGCGATCCACGCCCTTTGACCTGTGACGGTTCGAGCGGCCCCTGGAACGGGAACGGTGAGATCTCCACAGCGGAATACTACTGAAGAGCGGAGTGATCCGCTATTCAGTAGCACCAATTCCTGCTGTTTGATGATACGTTGTGCACCGGACCAGGGGGATCACGACGTACGCAGAGGCGGGAACTGGTGCGGCAGGCCCTTCGCCGCGACCTGGAACAGGGGCACGGGTTCGGGCAGACCACGCAGCTTGTGTGCGCCGAGGGCCTTGAAACGAACATCGGCAGGTGCTGATGCCTTGACCCCCTCGCGGGTGTTGGCCGAGACGACGACCTGTCCCCCGTGACCGACCGCCGTGATCCGCGAGGCCATGTTGACGTCGGTGCCGATGTAGTTGTCGTCGGTCGATGTCGGATAGCCACTGTGGATGCCGACGCGCACGCGAACCTCGAGATCGTCGATCCACGAACGCCCCAGCAAGTCACGCTGCACGCTGATGGCCGCGTCGACGGCGCCCCGCGGCGACTCGAACACAGCGAAGAACTCGTCGGCACGCGCCTCGACCTCGTAGCCGCCGGCGTCGGTGACCCCGCGGCGCAGGATCGACCAAACCTCGTCGATCACCTCCCGGTACCCGGCCCCGAGATGTTGCACCAAGGCCGTCGAGCCCTCGATGTCGGTCATCAACATGGTCACGAAGCCCGACGGCAGCACGACAGGCCCAGCGCGCTCGGCAAGCGCACGCTCGGACTGCAGTTGGCCGGCGATGAACCCAACCGGCACGATCTTGAACTTCTTGGCTGCGTTCAACAATCGCATGCGTGTCCGCTCGCGTGCCGGCTCGTCTTCAAACGTGACCTGGCCGAAGCGGACGAGCGCATTGCGCACGTGCGCGGGATCGTGGATCGGCAGCCGACGCTTTCCGTGCGAGTCGATGTACGCAAACGCACGATCGGGTAGGTCAGCACGCTCCTTCGGATCCAGTCGGGGCATGCGTGCGACGATACCAAGGGGGTGCGACAGGGTTCCTAGAAGCGAAAGCTGACGGGGACCTGTGATGGTGGAACGGAACCTGCGTGTGCGGCGCGCTCCCGCACGATCGGGGTGTCGTCGGTGAACTGGATGGGCGTGGACGGATAGTGCTGTCGGAGGAGATCGATCGTCTCGACATCGGGATGACCGAACCGGGTTCCGTCGGTGCAGATCAGGATCACGCCGGGGTCGATCAGGTCGAGCAGGTCCGATGTCACGTTGTTCATGCTCCCGTGGTGGGCCACCTTGAAGAGGTCGACCTCGAGTCGGCTCGCTTTGCGCTCATCGAGCAGGCGATGGATCGACTGCTGCAGATCACCCGCGTACGCGTCGCCGGTCAGCAACAGCGACGTACCGCCGTACTCGAAGAGCAGGGCGATGCTCGAGCCGTTGGGCACGCTGTGATCGCCGCCGAACGACTTCGGCCCGCCTCGATCGACATCGTCGCCCAGCCGTTGCAGCAGGTCGGCGAGCGGATCATCTGCCGCGCCCCGATTGGTGGGCGTCCATGCCCGTTCCAGTCGGTCGAGCCGCTTCAGCGTCGGACCGAGCACCGTGCACCGAGCGCCGTCGGCGAGGTCGAACACCGGCAACGTTCCGTCGTCGTCGATGTAGATCGCCGCGCCGTTCACCGGACGATTTCGGACCTCCGGTGGGATGAGGCTGCTGAACTCGTCGCCCTGGCGCGGTCCGCGGGTCAGCGAGCGGATCTCGTCGAGGCCGTTGAACCACACGTCGGGTGCCTCCACCAACCCGGCGCGGGTGGCGGCGATGGCACCACCGACGTGGTCGAGATCGATGTGCGTCACGACCTCCACATCGACCACCAGCCGGGCTTCCGGCAGGGCAGCCGCGTACCGTCCGATGCCTTCGTCGAGCGCGCTCGCCATGCCGCCGTCGATGAGCATCCGATGATGTCCGGCCGCGCCGTCCCACTCGACCAGCAGGCAATCGCCACAGCCCGCTGGGAACGCGGTCAGCGCGACGCTGCTGGCCACGGTGTGCACGCGCGTCGAAGCACTCGCCGCCGACACGGATGGAGCGTTGGTCGCCGCTGTGTTGCTGTGCTCGACGTTCGCTTCCTCCCACTGCTCGAGATCGCCGAGGGCGCGTCGCAGATGTGGCCGGCGGGGGTCGGACTCCGGGATCAGGTCGCTGAGATCACGAAGATGCCCGATCACCGTCTGGCGCTCCGACCACGTCGACCGGCTGGCGAAGGCTCGTTCGTAGACCACCATCATCTCGTCGGTGGCGGCCTCCCTCGATGGTTCGTCGGTTGCCGCGACCAAGCGCGTCAGGGCGCGATCGGCGGCGTCGGAGCGCGACCAGAAATCGCCGGGCCGGGTTTGGCACTGATCAACACGGAGCGGTTGCTCGGCTCCCGATTCGACCGGCGGCTCCTGCCGCGCTGCATCCGCAGCGGCGAGATGACTGCTGGCCCACGACGAATAGTCCCCACCAAGGATCAACGCCAGCTGCACCGCGTTCTCCGCACCGAAGCGAGTCGCGATGGTCGTCGCGTCAGCGTGTTGGTAGGCGTCCAACGCCTCCTCGAGGAGCTCGTCCCGGCGACCCGGTTCGACGGTGGCCCACCGCTTCATCGTGCTGGCCAGGATGCCGAGACTCTCGCGGTTCGGGAGAACCGCGACGGCGGCGCGGGCCAGATCCGCAGCAAGTGCGAGTTCGCCCACTGCCATCTTCTTGCGATCGGCAGCACCATCGACGTCTGCCTGCCGAGCTGCCCATTGCCCAGCGCGGGCCAGGCAGTTGGCCGCCTGTTGCACATCGGCCACCGACGCCGAGTCGATCTGCGGACCCACCACGGCCGTGCCACCGCGGTCGCCGACGACGAACTGCCGGAAGCGTGCCGCAGCGATTCGGAACTCGCCGAGATCGCGTGCCGTGCTGGCAAGACGGCGCTGGATCGGTGCGCTCGCTGCCAGTTCGGGACGCCCATCGATCCACGCGGCCAATTGGTTCCAGGAAGCCATCAGGCGATCGCGTCGGTCGACCACGCCCCCCCTGCCGGGCCGACCGAGATCGGACACCCGCACAGCCAAACCGTCGAGGCGGGCGATCAGATCGGATTCACTGACCGGCTCGGCGACTGCCTCGCCGAGCGAGATGCGGCTGCCGCGCAGCACGAATCCGGGGTCGCCGTAGCAGTGGTACGCGGCCCAGGTCTCGCGGCCGCCGACCTCGGCGCAGATGTTGCGGGCGCGCGTCACGGTGTCTCCCAGTGGACGCCCGGCGATGAGCTCACGGTAGAAGGTCTCGGCGAACACGCGCGCCGCGTTGTCGTCGATCGGCCAAGCCGCGGCAACCAATGCCCGCACACCGATCGCCATGAACTCCCGAGCGAGTCCGGCGGCCATCCGGTTCAATCCGACGCGACCGAGACTGCAGCAGTTGAGGAAGACGACATCGGGAACCGAGGTGAGCTGACGGATCGTGTCGGTCGTCAACAACGCCCCACGAGCGAGGATCGCCCCAGTGTCCGCCGGCTGATCCTCGTGGTACACGCCGTGGCTGGCGATGTGGACCACCTGGTGATTGCCGAACAGTTCGTTCTGGAGGTCGACCAGGTCGAGCTCGCTGCGCCGGTCGTCGAGCAGTGTCACGCGCCCCGGGTTGGTCTCCTCCAACAGCCGGCCGACCAGATCGCATTCGTCGTACACCGACGGCAGCTCGTGTTCACCAGGAACCTTGCCGGCGGCGATCACCAGCGCGCTGCCGAGATGCGCACGCTCGGGCGACAACCGACGGTTCTCCGACTCCGTGAACTGGCGGATCACGCCGCCGAACGCTCCGCTCGCCGACCGCTGACCACTCGGTCGTGGGGCACCGAGCAACTCCCACGGGTACCGGGCCGTCGTCGCGTCGACGACGAACTGGATCGCCGACGTGGTCTGGAAGTCGCTGCGCAACTCGTGGGGGATCAACTGGTCGTACAGGGTGCCCGCCGTTCGCCTGTCACCGGTGTCGGTCGCCAGCCGGTCGACCAGCGCGTCGACCATCACCTTGTCGAGTCGGTGGCGTACACGGTCGGCTCGGGCCTCACGACCAAGGAGGGCGATGTCGAACGTGATGCACCGATCCTCAACCTCCGCAACAGCCTGCTTGGCGCCGCCGGCGGCCGGTGAGGAAGGAGCGACATCGGCCGCGGTGATCACGAATCGACGCCAGCCCTGGGCGACGTCGGTCAATGTCGCACCGAGCGGCAACCCACCGGGTCGCTCGCTGACGGTCACCGAACGCAACGAGTCGTAGGAGCTCGGCAGGTGCACCGCAGTCGACAGCGATCGCAGGGCGACGGCGGCGAGGTTGGCCTGCTCGGCAAATCGCTCGACGAACTGCAATGCAGTGACGCGCACGCTGTTCCCTGCGGCGGCACGAGACGACTCGTACAGCGCCAGCGCCTGGTTGGCCTGTAGCACCCCTTCGACGATGCCGGCGATCGAGTCCTCCACCCGCAACCCGCGATCCGAGCGCACACCCATCAAGGAGCTGGCAACGCCGACCTCGATCAGCGCACTCATGCCGGAGTCGGTGTGATGTTCCCGGTACAGCCGGGTGCAACGATCCACCAGGGCCTGGCGCACACCGAACGTCAGCTGTTCGCGTTGCAGATCGACGACCGAGCCGAGCCCGATCACATAGCAACCCGGCGGCTCGGTCTCCGCGTCGGGCGTGGGCTCGATGAACCGTGACGTGCCCACCTCTGTCGGGAACAGATCGATCTCGGACCACGACGTCAACATCCCTGCGAACTGCCGGTCGATGAACCGCTCCTGCCCGCCCAGTTGCTCGTCGGCGAACCCGCCGATCATCAATGGATAGTCGGCACTGGCCAAGCTGGCGTGGATGATCGTGATCTCGACCAACGACTGATCGTCGGGGCCGTCATCGAGGGTGGTCGCAGGCGTCGGCTCGGCGGGCGATTCGACGGGCGTGACCTGTCTGGTGATCGACATCGCTGCTACGCCCTACCGAAGCGCCCCGCGGCGTCGGCCGTGACCGCGTTCGCGGCGAAAAGGCTGTACCCGAAGGCGATCGATGGCATTTGGGGCCCGGTCGACAAGTCGCTCACGTCGTACCTCCTGCAGCGAGGCGAGCGAAGCGCGTGCGATCGATGGCCCGCAGTTCGCCGAGGCCGTGGAGCACGTACATGTTGACCATCGTGAGGACATATCCGTGTTCGAGCAACGCGGCGGTGATGTCGCGTCCGAGTGGTGCAAGCGTGGTGGGCACACCCGATGTCTTGCGAACGGTCGATGTCCACTCGGCTTGGGTGTACCCCTGTCCGTCGAGGAACGCTCGCACCTCATCGGCGCGTCGAGACCGATCATCCGGCGCCCAGCCCGAACGCGTGCCGAACTGTTCTGCCACGTCGTACGGGCTCGCCGACACCTGAACGAAGGCTCCGTCGGGAGTCTTGGCGTCGTGATCGCGGAAGAGTGCCGCCAACGCTCGCCGCCGGTGCGCTGTCGACACGTCGTACTGCACGTCCTTCGATCGCAGCACGCCGGCGAGTTCCAGGCGAACACCGCGGCCCTTGATCGGCTTGATCTCGTTCCAGCCGCCCGACGCGTTGGCGACGAGCAAGAGTGCCGCCGCATGAGGCTGGGCGTCGAGCACACCCGGCCACGACTTCTTGCGCGATGCGAAGCCGTACTCCCACTCGTCGGCCATGTTGTCGTAGACCCCGCCATCGACCAACACGATTCGCCCCTCGCCGGTCAGACCGACGTCATCGAGCGCGAGGATGCGCGGCGCAAACGCGCCGGGCACGCACGCTGACGCCTGCACGGCCGTCGCCAGGGGGACGTCGACCGGCGCCGTCGTACCGGAGAAGCCGTAGCCGTACACCAGCCGGTTCGAGAAGTACATCGACGTACCGGTCTGCAGTTCGGTGGTGCACAACACGTGATGGACCGCGCTGGGCGTCGTGCGCAGGTCGCCCAGGAGCACCGATCGGTTGCCGAGCAACTCACGGTCGATGGCTCGCTCGGTCTGGAGAGACCGCCGGCCGAACAGCCGCCATGCAACGAGCCCGGCAACCATCGCGACAACCAGCGCGGTGAGGGCGACGGCCCACCAATGCCCCACGACTGCCACGACTGCGACCACACTCGTGACCAGCGCGACCAAGCCCGAGGCGACGAGACTGCGCAGATAGCCCCGCGTCGCCGGTGCGCCGCCCAGCAGGATCCCTCGGTCCGAGATCGCCGCCAGCGCCGCGCCGATGTGATGCTCGAACTCGGCGGGCGCGACCGAGCCGAAGTCGGGCCCCACCATCACGATGCCGTTGGCGATCGATCCGCCCGAGACCGAACTGATCGATTCGACGCGGCCGTTGAGTTGCTGATCGACCAGCGCCAGCAGCACGCCGAGACCGAACGCGGTCGCCCGATGACCGCCACCAGACAGGGCGACTCCGATGTCGCGTTCGGTGCTCACCGCGCCTCGCCTGACCGCTGTACGAGCACTACCCTGCCGATGTGTTGTTGGTGCATGCAGGCAACAGAATCGATCTCGCCGATCGAACCGTCGCCCGGTTCCCCGCGAGTCGCGTGCCTGCCGTGCGGGCGAGCGTCGGCCGCATGCTCGACGCGCTGCGACCCGCCGGCGTGGTCTCGGTGGCCGCAGCCGGCGCTGACCTGATCGTGCTCGACGAGGCCATTCGACGCGGCGTCGACACCCACGTGGTGCTGCCCATCGCGATGGTCGAGTTCGTCAAGCAGTCGGTCGTCGACGCCGGTCCCGAATGGGTCGGCCTGTTCGATGCGGTGCTGCGTCACGTGTGCTCCGACAACCGGTGCAGCATTGCGCAGGGTCACGATGATCCGACTGCGGAGTGGTACCGGCTCGCCCACGATCAACTCATCCGGCGGGCTCAGGAGGTCGCCGGCGGCGAGACGATCGTGGCGCTGACCATCCGCCCACCCGAAGGCGAGCACCCGCCGAGCGTCACCGACGACTTTGCGGCGCGCGCCGGGCAACTGGGGTGGTTGGAACTGTGCATCGACCCGCGTCCGGCATCGGGGGCAACGGTGATCGTGCGCTGAGGCGATGCGTCCCACTTGACTCACCCGTCCGAACTGCTGCCGAAGTGGAACTCACCGTTGGCGAAGATCAGCGCCGTCATGCCGATGCCGATGATCAACAGCACCAGTGCCTGCCCGCGACGAGCGGGCTTCTTGAGGTTGGCCAGGCCCATGATCACACCGATCAGCCCGATGCACGGGATGAAGCTGACGATGAGCAACGTGACGAACGTGCCCGTGTCCCACTTCGCAACCGAGGCGACCGGCGCGACCGACGCGACCGCTTGCGGCATTGCGGTTTGTTCGGCGAATGCTCGCGGCGCGCCGGTCTGAGTGACGGTCGACGGTGCGTCGAGGAACTGTTGCCCACCCCTCGATGCGTGTTGGGTCCACGTCGTTCCGTCCCAGTACCGCTGGTCGTAGCGTCGATAGGGATCCGCGTACCACCCCGGCGACACCGCGGCCGGGGCGGCGCTCGAGGCGGGTGACGGGGGGTTCGGCGACGGAGTGGCCGACTGTTGGACGGGCTCGGGCGTTGCCGCCAGCAACGTGTCGATCTCCCTGCCGATCGACTCGGTGATGTCGCCGCGACGGCGGAGCCTGCGGACCAGCTCGAGCGCACTGTCGCGGTCGTCGTCGTCGGCCATGCGTGCACGCAGTTCGCTGAGCAGCAATGACTGTTGTTGGAAGGTCAGGTTCAGCTCATCGACACGCTCGCGATAGGTGTTCATGTACGACATCGGCACGGGCGGGGATTCCGGCAGAGGCTGTGGTACCGCTCCGGCCGGCCGCACCAACGACAGCGCCGTCACCAAGCTGATCGCCGCGTCGGGCGTGCGTTCGAGGTAGTCGAGGATCTGGGCGTTGGCGACGACCGGTGGCGCCATCTGCGGCGAGACCCGCCCGACCATGATGGGCAGCAGCGCCCGGTTGCAGGCGACGGCGTACTGCAGTTCAGCTGCGCAGGCCTTCGACGTCAGCCAGTCAGGGCTGAGGGCGATCACGAACACATCGGCACCCCTGATGGTGCCGAGGATGGTGTCCCACCAACGCTGGCCGCCGGTCAGCTCTTCGTCCACCCAGACGTCGTGGCGCGCCCGTCGGATGTCTTGCAGCAATGCATCCACCGTTGCCCGGTCGCGACGGGCGTAGCTGACGAAGACCCTCACAGTCCCCCTCCGTTCGTGCTCTCGAGATGCTAGAGCGCGCGGCGCGACTTGGAAATACCACTTTCCGCAACGGTCAACGCGACCGCAACGATGTCGCACCTTGCCAGAGGAGCCCGACGAACGCCATCGTCCACGTCGTGAGGGCAACGGCAAACACAACCTTGGGCGCCCAGGCGAGTTGGTCGAGCCTGATCACCGCCCGCATCTTGAAGGTCGCCGCGCCGTACATGCCGAGGGGGAACACCAGCGCCCAGTACGAGGGGTGGTACCGCAGCGGAACCTTACGGACGATGTGACGCCACACCCCGATGGCAACCATCAGCGGAAACCAGAAGGTTGCAGTGGCCCACGCCATCACGACGAGACCTTCCAGGAGCGGTGCAATGCGTTCGATGCGGGGGGATGCGACGCGCGCCGCGAGCAGGTTCGAGCCACCGAGAACCGTGATCGCGACGGCGCCGGCCGCGATCCAGGCCGGCGGGTCCGCCTCGTTCGGCTCGAGTCCTTGAAACGTCCAACGCAAGAACACCATCGTCATCACGATGACATAGAGCACCAGCCCCAGCAGGAACGCCGAGGTGCATGCGAACGCGAGCAGGTCGTCGGGAGCGTGGCCGAGCAGCAGTGCGCCCAACACTGCGATGGATTGGGTGGAAACTGTCAGGAGGAACCACGTGCCGTTGATGCCGGCGCCGAGTTCGGGCTTGTCGTGTCGGAGCACGACCGCGAAGAGCGTGGAATAGAGCAAGACGGCCCAGAGCGCCAGACTCGCCCACCAGAGCCCGCGGGCCACGCCCCACCAGCCGTGGATCAGCGCCGTCGCGCTTCCGAGCACATTGGTGCCAGCGACGATGGTGAGGAACGAGAATCCCTTGGCGTGACTCGTGAGGTCGGCGATCAGGCGACTGCGATAGAGCACGAATCGGGCGATGACCAGCATCGCCAGCACGACGTACTCTGCGGCGGTGATCGCATACAGCCCGTCGGCCAGCCACCCGATCTTCAGTTGCTTGGAAGCGATCGCGATGATGCCCGTGGCCATCACCAGCGCGAAGTATCCAGGGAACAGCGTTGCAATCGGGCTGGCCTTCGATTCGGGTGCAGGTACGGATGCGATCATGGCCGGAGGTACTTGAGGAAGGCTGCGGCCGACGCCGCCAGGGCGATCGAAACCACAGCGGTTGCCCACGCAAGTGACTCGTGGTCGGTTTGGAACGCCTCGACGCCGACCGTGATCAGGAACACCTGGAACGCGACGAGGATGATCACGTACAGCGACACTGCCGACGACGTGCGCCGACCGCGTTCGGAGGTTCTCACTCCAGCCTCCCGAGCGCCCAGATCTGTCCGTCGTTGCGGATCTCGACATCGATTCGCCCGAGTGGGCGAGTCGGCGGGCCAGAGACCACCGCACCCGTCGAGACATCGAAGTTGCCTTCGTGGCACGGGCAGTGCCAGCGTCCCTCCTCTGGCTGGTAGTAGACGACACAGCCGAGGTGCGTGCACTTCTGGCTGAACGCAACGACGTCGTCCTCGGCGAGCCGTACGAGCACCGCGGGGTCGCGATCGGTCGGATAGCGGAACAGGTAGCTGTCACCGATCGCGACGTCGCCAACCGCGATGATGGCTCTCGGTTCGCCGGCGTTGATGCTGCGGAGTTGGGTCCACACTGCCAGGCCGACGTTTGCGGCAGCCATCGTGCCGGCGCCCAAGACGAGGTAGCGCGTGAACTCGCGTCTGGTCACCTCTTCTTCGCTGGCAGCTTCGTACGGGAAGTCGCGCTTCCATACCGGTTGATCAACGGGTGTGTCGGTGTCGCTCACCAGAGCCGCCCTCCCTCTTCGAGGCCGAACGGGTCGTCGAGCCAACTGCGGCGTTCACCTGCGCCGACATCGAGCGGGCCCGCCTGCAGGTCGTCGACCACGGTGTACACCTTCGTGCGCACCTGCTGCCGACCGAACATGAAGTCGCGCAGCAGAGACCCGCGACGGTTGGTGTTGAACTGTTCGACGGTGCCGTACCACAGGGCTTCGCTGGGGCACACCGATGCGCACATCGGCGCGTAGCCCTCCGAGGTCCGGTCGGTGCACATGTCGCACTTCATCATCTGATCGAACTCGGCCATGTACTTCGGGACGCCGAACGGACACGCAAGAACACAGTTGGAGCAGCCGATGCACCGCGGCTTCAGCGCCGACTGCACGATGCCGCCCTCGGTCTGCTTGATGGCGTCGGCCGGGCACACGTGGGCGCAGGTCGGGTCTTCGCAATGCATGCACACCATCGGCGCCGTCTGCGTGGTCGTCGCTCGGTCGATCCGCTCGAGGTGGATCAGCGACTGCCCGCGATGGGTGCCGCACTCCATGCACGCCTGCACGCAGGCTTCACACCCGATGCAGCGGCTCTGATCGATCACGAACACCGGCGAATCATCAATCCCGAACCTCACGGCGCACCTCCGTGCAGCTCGAGATCACGTGCATCGGTCGTGTCGGTTCGGCCGCCGACCCGAACGATTCGAACCGCAGCGACCTTGAACTCGGGCATCTTGGAGATCGGATCAACCGCTCGATTGGTGAGTTGGTTGGCAGCCTTCGCGCCGGGCCAGTGGTACGGAATGAACACCGTGTCGGGTCGGATGGTGTTGACCACGTGGGCCGGCAGCGTGATCGTGCCTCGGCGCGAAGTCACCGCAACGTTGTCGCCATCGGCGACCCCCAGACGCTCGGCGAGTTGTGGATGCATCTCGCATAGTGGCTCGGGGTACTGGGCGACCAGCGCGGCGATGCGTCGGGTCTGGGTCCCGGAGAGGTACTGGCTGACAACCCGCCCCGTGGTGAGCCAGATCGGGTACTCGTCGTCGACGACCTCCGCCGACTCGCGGAAGGGCACGGCGTGGAACCGGGCCTTGCCATCGGGATGGAAGAACTTCCCGCCCTCGAACAGGCGCGGAGTACCGGGGTGGCCCACCTCGGGGATCGGCCAGAACAACCCCATCTCGTCCTCGATGCGCTGCCATGTAGCGCCGCGGTAGTCGGCCGTGCCACCGGCTGACGCAAGGCGCAGTTCCTCGAAGATCTCCTCGGTGTTGCTGTACGAGAAGTACCGCTCCTTGCCGAGGCGTTGGGCGATGTCGAGCAGGATCTGCCAGTCGAGGTGGGCATCACCTGGCGGGGTGACGGCAGCGTTGATCTTGATGATCCGCCCCTCGCCACTGGTGGAGGTGCCTTCGTCCTCTTCGTGGAGCGACCCCGGCAGCACGACATCGGCGTGCTGCGCGGTCTCGGACAAGAAGAAGTCGATCACCGCATAGAACTCGAGCTTGTCGAACGCCTCTCGGGTGAAGTTCGAATCAGGTGCCGACACGACCGGGTTGAAGCAGATCGATAGCAAGCCTTTGATCTCACCCGCGTGGATCGCTTCGATGATCTCCTCGGCCGGGATCCCCTTGCCGGGGATCTCCGATTCCTCGCACTCCCACACCTTGGCGATGTGGGCGCGGTGCTCGGGGTTCGTGATGTCGCGGTTGCCAGGCAGTTGATCGCACTTGTGACCGTGCTCTCGGCCGCCCTGACCGTTGCCTTGACCGGTGATCGTCGACACGCCACAGCCGGGCTTGCCGAACTTGCCGGTGGCCAGCCCGAGGTTGATTGCCGACAACACGTTGTCGACGCCCTTGGTGTGCTGCTCGATGCCGCGTGCGTGTAGGAGCATCCCGGTGGCCGCCGTACCCCACAATTCGGCGGCCTCCTCGATGCGGGCAGCAGGTACGCCCGTAATGCCTGCCGCCCATTGAGGCGTCATCTCGACGACGGCTGCGGCAGCCTCGTCGAACGCGACGGTGTGGGCGTCGATGAAGTCGTGGTCGAGCCAGTCGTGCCGGATCAGCGTGTGCAGCACCGAGCCGAAGAGTGCCGAGTCACTGCCCGGTCGCACGGGGAGGAAGAGATCCGCCGTCCGGGCCAACGGGACGACACGTGGATCCTGCACGATCAACTTGGCACCACGGTCGCGGGCTCGCCAGATGTAGCTCGTCGTGATCGGGAACGTCTCGGCGACGTTGGATCCGGCGATCCACACCACATCGGCCAGCGGGATGTCGCTCCACGGGTTCGGAGCCCGGTCGACGCCGAGCGCCTTCTTGTTGCCGGCGCCGGCCGACACCATGCAGAACCGGCCGTTGTAGTCGAGGTTCGCGGTGTGTAGGGCGAGCCGGGCGAACTTGCCGATCAGGTAGCTCTTCTCGTTCGTCAGCGAGACACCCGACAACATCGCGAACGCATCGTCGCCGTAGGCCGCCTGGATGCGACGGATCTCGCTGACAACCCGGTCGAGCGCCGCGTCCCACGTGATCGGTCGGAATCCGCCCGGAGCGGATGGGTCGCGTTCCATCGGCTGCAGCAACCGGTCGGGGTGATTGCCTTGCAGGTATCTCTTGACGCCCTTCGGGCACAGCTTGCCTTCGTTGAACGGGAACTCGTACCACGGTTCGAAGCCGACGACCTCATTGTCGTGCACCTTCAGCTTGATGCCGCACTGCTGGCCGCAGAAGCAACAATGCGTCTGCACCACCCGGTCCACTTTGAGCCCGGCGTTCCATCCGCCCGGCGGCGCCTCGTTGAGGTGCGGACCATACCGAGCGATCAGTTCCTCGTCTGTGATCGGTGGGTGAGCCATCAGCCGAAACCTCCCACCCGCGCTGACTGAGCCAGCGTCACCTGCGCGCGTCGGCACCGTGGGCACGTGTCCTGGTAGCTGCCGCCGTCGGTCAGGCCGTAGTCGAAGCCCACTTGAGGAAGGACCTCGCGCAAGTCTGCGATCTGATGCGCACTGGCGAAGCCTTCACCGCAACGACGGCATACGGCGGGTGGGCCTTCCTCGTTCGCTCGTTTGTAGTACGCCACCCCGAGATTGCCCGGGCGCTGGAAGATGTGGAACAACTTGCCGAACGGGAGGTACATGAGGCCGAGGATGACGGTGAGCGCGTGGATCGTGTTCAGCGCCGAATAGAAGCGGCCCTGCAGCCACGTGCTCGAAACGGTGAGGAACAGCCCGGTCACCGAGACAGCGAACAGGCCGGCCAACGCAAGGAAGTCACCCGAACGTTCCGTTGCCAACGCACCCGGGTCGCGCAGCCTGCGTCGAAGGAAGATGAAGACGCCGGCCAGCACCAGCACCGCAGCGATGTCGAGTCCGTGGAAGATCAGCCAGCCAATGATGCTGCCGGCGTCGAAGCGCAGTGTTCCAACGCGCGAGAAGAACACCTGGTACCGATCAGCCTGCTGACCAACACTCTCGAAGTGAAGCAGCCCGAGCGTCAACGGGAACGTGATCAGCGCAGCGAGGATGCAACCCCAGAACACAAACTGGTGAGCCATCCAGCGCGCCCGCGAACGGCGGCGGATGAAGCCCTGCGCCAACAACTGGGTCGCGACCAGCGACGGCAGCGCGACGGCGTTGCGCAACTTGCGCTGGCGAAATGCGTCCCACCCACGACGATTCAACATCGCCGTCGGCGGCCGTCGAAGCCAGACGGCATACCTGTAGACGACTCCGAACACGGCGAACACAATGCCGAACAGGTAGCCGACGAGCGCCGCGTCGAACCACACCAGGCGATCGCTGCCGATGAAGGAGAGGGCGAGCACGATCGCGACCGCCACGATGCCCCACACCACTCCCCGACGATCCAGTCGAGCCGAAGCTGAGCTCATGCTCCGACCCTAACCCCGCGTCGAGTGCGGCTGAACCGGGTCGATTCAGCGCTCACCGGCGGCCACCCACATCACCTCGGTGGGCGCGTCACCCGCGTCGGAAGTTCCGTCGAGCAGTCGGTGCATCGCTGCAGCCATCTTGCGCGCACGAGTCTTGGTCAACTCAGCGATCGGCCCGGCGAACAACGAATCAACGGTCTCTTCCAGCAATTCCAGCCAACGTTCGTAGTGCTCCGGCGTGAATGGGGTGCGCTCATGGATCGGCTCATGGGCGCGCAACGGATTGCACTCGTACCTGCGAACACCGAAGAGCTGCCACGACCAGAACTCGGTCAACGTCTCGATGTGTGCGTTCCAGTTCACGTCCGCTGCGGCGAACACCGGACCGAGCACATCGTCCATCGCTGCCTGCCGGTAGAAGTCACGGACGAACCGTTCGACGTCGTCACGATCGCTGATGTCGGCCGTTGGTGTCTCGAACAGATGCGCCCAACACGGCGAGTCGCCGCCCTCATCGCAAGCTGGCTTCATCCGTGCACCGCCAGCATGGACTCCATCCGCAGCACGAGCGGGAACAACACGTTGTTCTCCTTGTGGATGTGCAGGTGGGTGTCGGCCTCCAACTCGGCGAGCGCAGCGAAGCATGCTGCATACGACGCGCAGCCGTCGGCGGGCACCTCGTACCCGTTGGTCAGATGGCGAAGTCGAGCGAGCAGGCCGCCGACCTCATCGTGCTCGCGCAGCATCATCGAGATCGGGTTGCGCAGCGTGCCGCAATGAAATGACGGCGGTTCGGTGGCCACGGCGAGCTCGCAGATCATCGGGAACAGCACACGCTCCTCTTTCAGCATGTGTGGCTCGAGATCGGCCCGCACCTCCTCGTAGCACGAGGCGATGTCGGCCAGCTCCGAGTGACGCTGGCCGTGAACCGACATGACCTTGGCGATGAGTGCCGACAGGCGCGGCATCTCGCCCCACAAGTACCGGTGATGGGTGGCCTCGAGGTGATGGACGAGGTCTGTCACGCCAAACGTGGACCAGTCGCCGGCATCGTCTTCGGTGATCGCCGCAGCGAGGTCGTTGAACGTCGAGGCGTCGAGGCCGCGGCCGGCGCACGCGTCCGCCAGCGACTGTTGACCACCGCAGCAATAGTCGAGGCCGCGCCGCTCGAACTCTCGGGCGAGCTGCGGGTGGGCATCGACGAGGGCAGCCAAGGTCATCGTCGTATCGATCGTGTTCATGATGTTGCTCCCATCGCAATTTCGGACAACGAGGTGCCACCGAGCACCCCGACCAACTCGTGCCGCGCTTTCGTCCAGGCGACGTGCAGCGAGCACGGTGCCAAGCCGTCGCAAGTACGATCAGCCACGACGCACTTTCCGCCGTCCGTCGCGCCATCGACTGCCTCGATCACTTCCAGCACACTGACCTGACCAAGATCGACGCAGCTCCGGTAGCCCCCGGTCGGTCCCGGATCCGATCGAACCCATCCGGCCTTGACCAATGGCCCGACCACTTGTGGGACGAACCCCGAGGTCGTTCCGAGCGCGTCGGCCAGCGCCGGCGCTTTCAAATCGGCCGCTGGCGTCGCCCAGGGTGACCATGGCACGGACGGCCAGTTCCGCCCTGCGGGTGATCTCCAGTCTCATAGTCATAGACTCATCGACTGACCCGGCGATCACCAGGGCACAACGTCCTGCGTTGGTTGTTAGCCCTGACCTGCTGACATCGCCGTCCAGACGCGGACTGGCGTGTACGGCAGGTCGAGGTGTTCGACACCGAACTCGTGCAGGGCATCGAGCACTGCGCTCTGCAGAGCAGGCGTGCCCACCACCGTGCCGGATTCTCCGACACCTTTCACCCCGAGCGGGTTCCACGGTGACGGCGTCTCCATTTCGTGCGTCTCGAAGCTCGGCAGCTCTGCGGCGGAAATCAACGCATAGTCGGCAAAGTTGCCGCTGAGCGGCACACCGTTGTTGCCGTACACCATCTCCTCGTAGATCGCCGCGGCGACCGCCATACCCAAGCCACCATGCACCTGTCCTTCGGCCAGTTGCGGTTGCAGCAGCGTGCCGGCATCGTCGACCGCCACGAGGGACCGCACCCGCACCCCACCCGTCTCGATATCGAGCTCGATCGTTGCGACGCATGCACCGAACGCGAACGTGCCGGCGCCTCCACTGGGCTTGAAACGGTGCTCGGCGGACAACGGGCCGAGGTCAGTCCAGCCGACATCGAGCGTCGGTGTGCCGGCGACGTGGAACCGACCACTGGCTCGCTCGAACACGATGTCGGCAACCGCCGCTTCCAATCGCTCGGCGGCGGCTTGCTTCGCCGACTCGATCACATCACGCGCCGCACCGTACGCCGCCGAGCCACCCAGTTGCGCGGAGCGCGACCCGATGGTGCCGCCGCCGGTCGGCGACAACGCGGTGTCGCTGTGCAGCACTCGGACCTGGTCGCTGGCGATGCCCAACTCGCCGCCGACCAGCGCGGCGAACGTGGTCTCGTGGGCCTGCCCGTGCGGTGACGTGCCGACCACCACGGTGACGTGACCATGCGGATCGACGGTGACCGAAGCGTGCTCACCCTCGCCGCCCCCCGTGATTTCGACGGTGCAGCTCACGCCGATGCCCAACCGCGTCGCGCCGCCCTGGCGACGCAACTCCGCCTGTTCGGCCCGCAACGCCTCGTATCCGGCGGCCTGCACGCAGCGATCGAGCGCGTCGGCATAGCGACCGCTGTCGTACGTCGAGCCCATCGCGGTCGTGTACGGGAACGCCTCGGGCGGCACGAGGTTGCGGCGACGCACCTCGACCGGGTCGAGCCCGATCCGTGCCCCGTACCGGTCCATCGCCCGTTCGATGTCGCACGAGGCCTCTGGGCGACCCGCACCGCGCAGGGCCATGGTCGATGCGGTGTTGGTGGCCACCGAGCGACCGCTGGCGCGTGCTGTAGGGATGTCGTACACGCCAGTACCCGAGTTGCGCAGGTTCCCGGTGATGAACGTTCCCATCGCCGGGTACGCGCCGCTATCTTGCACCGCCTCCACTTCGTACGCCATGACCGTGCCGTCGGAGTTGCCTCCGATCCGTACTCGGTGGGTCGACGCGCGGCCGTGGCCCATCGCCAGCATCGACTCGGACCGGGTCTCTACCCACCGCACGGCTCGGCCCAGCCGTCGTGCGGCCCAGGCGATCACCACGTCTTCGGGCTGGCAGCCGTACCCGCCCTTCGACCCGAACCCGCCGCCGACGTCGGGGGTGATCGCTCGGACCGTGCCCGGCGTCAGACCGAGCGCGCACTCGATCACATACTTGGCGCCCGCAGGTCGCTGCGAACAGACCCAGACCGTGCACTGCCCATCGACGTTCCACACGGCCGCTGCGGCGCGAGGCTCCATCGCCCCGGCGTGCAGACGGGGATGCCGCATGGTGAACTCCTCGACCACGTCGCACGCCGCGAACGGATCGGCCTCGAACGGCGGCATCGACCACTCGTACGACACGTTGGTACCTGCCGTTTCGTGCACCAGCACATCGCCGCGCAACGCGTCATCGAGGTCGATCACCGGCGGCAGAGGTTCGGTGTCGACAAGTACGACCTCGGCGGCATCGACCGCCTGCGCCCGCGTGTCGGCCACCACGACGGCCACCGGTTCGCCGACGAAGCGCACCACGTCCAGCGCCATCATCGGGCGAACCATCGCCTTGTTCGCCGTAGGGAGCCGGGGTGGAAGGATCCACACGTCGGTCAGGTCGGCACCAGTGAGCACGGCGACGACACCCGGCATCGACGTTGCTTCCGACG